>DAIEPS010000027.1 GCA_027348305.1 Anaerolineaceae bacterium
GGAAAGGATTGCATCCTCACGGCATATGCCAATGGTTTGAACCACGGCATATGTGCTGCTTACGAGTCTCACGGCTTTAAGGTTGAGAAATTCCACTATCGTATGCAGATGGATTTCACCGCGCCCTACCCGGCGCCTGAGTGGCCGGCGGGGTTCACCCTCTCCCCGGTCACCTCTGCGGATGAACGCGACCTGCACGCCTTGATCACAGACGCATTTGATTGGCAGGGTGTTCAGCCGCTCTCCTTCGAAGATTGGTACAAGCAGATCTTCAGAGGCGGAAGATATGATCCCGAGAAGTTCCTGATGCTGCGACGTGAGGGCAATCTGGTCGGCGCAGCCATTTGCTACGATGAAGGATCGCGCATCTGGCTTAAGGAATTGGCCGTTTCAAAAGAACTGCGCGGACAGGGGGTCGGATCTCTGCTTTTGAAACAGGTCTTTGCCCTGGCCGGGCAGCGCGGAATCCCCACCGTGGCGCTTGGCGTGGTGTCGCTCAACCCCAAGGCCGTAGGTTTCTACGAGCGCAGCGGCATGAGTCGCACCCGTGAGTTCGTTCAATACCATCGTAAGGCGTGATCGAATCCTCAGCTATTCTTGAGTGGGGCTGGTTGTAAACTGCAACTTATGTTGGTTGGCTCCGTATAAATAGTGGCGTTTTAGCGCCAAAATTCAAGTTAACAGGGATTCTTCGAAATGAAAAAGTCACTCACCACCACCTCAGCCAACCTTCTCTACCTGGTGACCATGCTCCTCGTCATCATCGTTGGCTCCATCATCCAAACACTTAACCTTTCATTGGGATTGATCGCCACCGAATTGGTTTTGATCGCCCTGCCAGCCATCCTCTTCTTGCGCGCAAGAAAAGTGCCGCTCAAAGAAGGCTTGCGCCTCAACCGCATCAGCCTGCCCGTGGCCGTGGTCAGCCTGCTCCTCGGGGTTTCGACCTACCTGTTCAGCGTCTTGATCGAGTTGGTCATGGCCAAACTCACCGGCCTTCCCTCCGTGGATCTCTCACAGGCCACCATGCCGCAAAGCACCTTGCAGTACGCGTTGTATTTCGCGGCCATCGCCATCTCCGCGCCGATCTGCGAAGAACTGCTCTTCCGCGGTGCCATCCAGGGATCGTACGAACAGCGCAAATCCGCGTGGTTTGCCATTGCCGTACCCGCGCTGATGTTTGCCTTTTACCACTTCCGCCTTACGGGTTTGCCTGGCCTGCTTCCGGTAGCTTTTTTGATCGGATACGTTGGCTGGCGCTCCCGCTCCACTTTCAGCACCATGCTGCTCCATTTTGGCATGAACGCCTCCGCGGCAACCATCACCATCCTTGCGCTCAGCGGCAGCAAACTGCCTGAGACCCTCTTCAGCAACTATTGGATCCTTGGAAGCGGATTGGCGGTGACGCTTGTTCTGCTGTTCATCTTCATCCGCTTGCAGCCCAAACCCGAAGCTTATGAACCTGTCGAAGAAGCACCCGCGAGCTGGATCAAGAAGTATTGGACGCTGATCGTGGCTGGCATCCTCTATGCCGTCGTGGTTGGCGCCACCCTGGCCGCCCAGTTATCAGGGGCCACCGCCAGCACGGACCTCAAATTCCTTCCTCCTAAGATCACCGAACCGGTTGAGAGCCGCTACCAGGCGGTCAACCGCGCCGGGGACGAGGTCGGTGAGATGGATTGCACCATCACCCCTCACGGCGAGACCTTCAACCTAACCTGTGACAGCGAGATCAAAGCCTATGAGGTCAAAAAAGACAACAGCACCTGGATCGATGAAGGTCATACAGCCAACTTGAATGTCACCTGGAGTTCTGCATTTGATCTTTTGGAGTATTACTACGAGATGACAAACATCCATGGCGCCGGTTTTTCTTATGCGGTCAAAGATGGCAGCCTGGTGATGACGACCAACACAGGTGATGAAAACATAACTGTTCTTCCTGAGAAATACTTGATGGATTTTGAGTGGGCCTGGAAAGTGAGCGCTCTTGATGGTTCTGATGGGCTCTTCTATAAATCGCCTTATGTCTACCCATTACGCTGGGATAATGAGGCGCAAAAGAGTGTCACCCTCGTTCAGGATGAGGTCATCCATATTGCCGGTGAGGAAACCCTCACCCTGCCTGCCGGCGAGTTCAAGGCCTGGAAGGTTACCCTTGGCAGCCAGACTGCCTGGTACGCGCTGGATGACAAGTTCGGTCCCCGCCCCGTCCAATTTGACGACGGCATGCTGGTCTATTCCTTGATGAAGTAGGTCTTATGAAAAACAGTAATGAGTAGTCAGTAATGAGGAAAACCTCATAACCTGATTACTCATTACTAATCCCTGATCACTGACTTTTATATGTCGATTATCTTTATTGCGACTTTGTAAGCAGCCGGCAGCACATTGTTGATCCCGCCGCCGCTTTCGCTTTGCGCGCCGATGAACCACAACCCCTGCACAGGCGTCTTGTGCGGGATCTTCCAGGCGTTCATGACCGGGGCCAGCCCGCCAAACGCATGATGATCGAGATGGGTTAGCTTGCGGAAGTCCACCGGGGTCAAGACCCGTTGGGAGACAATGTGGCTGCGCAAGCCAGGCATTTTCTTCTCGGCGTACTCCAACAGCTTGTCGGCGTACTTTTCTTTATCGGTTTCCCAATCACCTGAGGCGAGTATGTCAGGGCAGATGGTATAGATGGTCAGCGCGTGTTTGCCTTTTGGTGCCATCCCAGGCGATCTCAGACTTGGGAAGTGAACCACAAACCCGGCCGCGCCTTCGTGATAAAGCCCTTGTTTGGCGCGGACAACTTCTCCTTCGATATCGTAGGAGCCATAGAAATAAGTGCAGACCGTATGCAGTGCATCCGAGGGGTCGTAATTCACCCCCAGGTGGATCATGAACACGGAATCCATCAGCGGGATGGTGATCACTTTGTCAGTAAAGCCATCCGGCAGGCAATCTGGGGGCAGGAGTTTCGTGAAGAGTTCTTTTGCTCCCCCCGAGGCGATGACCTGATCGCATTCGTGGAGGGTACCGTTCTGGTCTATGACTCCGCAAGCTTTTCCGTCTTTGACCACGATCTTTTCAATTGCACACTGTGTGTTTATCTTTCCGCCTGCGGATTCAATCTCGTCGGCCATGGCCTTGATCAGCGTCTTTAATCCGCCGATGATCGAATAGAAGCGGGTCATCTCAGCGTTCCTTGCCAGTTGCGTGGGCATGCGCTTTTCGAAGGTGATCTCACCGTTCAAGGTGAAGATTCCGAGCCCGGGGAATTTGGAAGGTGGGGTATAGAAATCTGCCAGGATGGACATGAACACGCACTTCAATTTTTCAGACTTGAAGTAGTGCCCCATCAACTTTTCCGCGCTCCAGTTCATTTTGGGCAAAAATGGCAGCAGTGTCAGGTAAAAGGCAATTTTGGTCCCCAGGCCTTCACTTTCCATTCTGCCGCCCAAGGTCACAAGACGTGTGAAGCGCACATAATCCTTCCAGTAGGCATTCAGCCCGGCGGACTCTTCAGGGAACATTTGTTTAAGAAGGTCCATACGCCAGTGGATACCGCCGTATTCTTCAGGCACCCTGATCTTGAAGTCGGGGAAATCATATTCGCGTTCATCGTGCACCAGTTGAAGTTTTTCGAGTACTCCCAATTCGTCTAGGATCCTGCCAAGGGGTTCATGTTTGTCGAAGCCCTCAACCACCAGTTGCCCGTAATCCCACTCGAAGCCGTCAGCTTCCATGCCGCCGGTGACCCCGCCAATCCGCGCGGATTGTTCAAAGATCTCCACCTGGCAGCCCTTTTTTGCCAGGGTAAGGCCTGCGGTCAACCCGGCAATACCGGAACCAATGATAGCTATTTTCATTCAGCCTCCTTTCCAGCTTCCATCACTTTGATCTTCTCTAGTACCTGCTCGTACTTCTTTTTATTAAGCGGATAGATCAATAAAACGATATTGGCAATCAGGATGAAAATGCCAGGCAAAACGCCGATCAATAGACGTATTCCCATGGCAGATTGGGCGGATTGCACAGCATCAGGAACATAACCGAAAAGTTCAAGCCCTTGCCCGACCAGGAATCCTGCCAGCGCTCCGCCCAGGGCGATTACAAAGGTCCACACACTGTAATAAACCCCTTCACTGCGTCTGCCGGTTTCAGCGTAACCATGTTCCATGGTATCGGGCACGATCGCCCAGGGTGCGACATAATGTGAGGCAAACCCTACACCCGCGAACGCCATCAAGATCAATGCCGGGACGTTGCCCAGTTGGTCTGCAATAAAGGCAAAAGTCAATACGGCTGCGAGGGTCAGCGTCATGCCGCTGATATAGGCGGTTTTCTTGCCAATTTTCTTGCACAACCATACCCAAAGGGGAATAGTGATCATGGTCATGATCAACAGGGTGATCATCGCCATGGTTACCGAATCAGCGTTGCCGATCAGATACTTATAGTAATAGATCAGCATGGACTGCATGATCGCCACAGCGGTGGAATTGGCAAACCAGGTCGTCAAGATCAAGAGATAAGGTTTATTTGAAAAAACATCCTTGAGGGAGCCGATGACATTTCCACTTTTTTGGCTTTCCAACACCTTGGGTTCCTTGACGCTGAAGAATGTGATGATCAACGAAAGGGAAGCTAGAAATCCGAAAATGGCTGACATGCCGATGAAACCGGCAGTACGCCCGGCGAATAAAGCCATAATGGGCATGGCAGCCCCGGCACCCAGTAATGTGCCAATGACCGCAAATAATTGCTTGAACCCTGAGATGTTGGTGCGTTCATTGTAATCCGTGGTCATCTCAGGAAGCAGCGCATTGTAAGGAATATTCGTGAAGGAATAGACTGTGCAGAAAAAGATATAGGTCAGCATCGCCCAGACGAATTTACCGCTCTGGCTGGCAATTTCAGGGTTGCGGAACATTAAGACAAAGGCTGCCCCGAATGGGATTGCGAAAAACAACAGGTAAGGGCGTCTGCGTCCCCAGCGGGATTTGGTCTTGTCTGAAAAATATCCAATGAACGGATCGATCACGGCATCCCAGATCTTGCCAACCAGCAGGGCAGTTCCGGCGATGGCCGCGCTGAGCCTTACCTCATCGGTCAGGAAGTTCATCAACCAGAAGGAGGTTAATGTGAAAAAAATACTGCTGCTGAATTCTCCAACGCCAAATCCCAGTTTTGATTTAAACGACAGTTTATTATTCACATTGAACTCCGTTTTAAGAAATGAAGTAGGCACAGCTTAATGCGATCAATAATTGCCCACCGGCATAGCAGATCGGGCCGACCGTGAACTTGCCAGGTTTATAGAACCTGTGCATGCCGTATTCAACATCCCCCAGGAAAAGCATCAAACTGCCTGCCGTTACGAGGACAGCCGCAGTTAGTGGAAAAAATCCTCCAGAGAGAGTGGCAATGGCGCGTGTTACCATGAAGGGCATGAACAAGCCGTAGATCATGACAGGCAATTTGTATTTGCCAAGACCTTTCCAGTAAAGTGACATCAGCAGGATATAGATAAAAATAAAAATCAGGCCTATTAGAATATCCTGCCGGTGGAACCCATTATTAAAACGGGTATAGGTGACGGCATATTCAAGGTATGCCACGATGAAACAGGCAATCCCGGCATAGAAGATTTTGTCATTGTTCATGTCGATATTAAAAATATCAGCCGCAAAACAGAGCCCTAATCCGATCAGGATCCAAACTGTGTAGGTTGAATTTGTATTCCGGTCAAGAAGACTTAATGCTGCAATGCCGATCGACAAAAAGGTCGTCAGGGGTTGAATCCATGAAGTCAGTTTCAGATTTTCGCGGTTGCGCGCGATCAGATAGATGACAATCAGAATAATGTTCACCGGAACGAGAAAAAGGTGAAAGGGCATATTGAAATCCTTTCTGAAATCATGGAATGTAAGATTTATTAAGTATATAACGTCTTAAAAAAACAACTAACAAAAAAGCCGGGTATAAACTCGGCTTCTGGAGATAGTGGTGAAATGCACTTACTTCAAAAAATACATCGCGATGCCGATCACGCCGAAAACGGTGCCGACGATGCGGTTAAGGATCTTTTCATCCACCTTGTTGACAATGCGCGCGCCGGCCAGTCCACTGGCCACGGCGGCAATGGCGATGATGATGCCGGTTCTAAAATCCACGTTGCCCTGAATGGCGTAGCCGATGGTGCCTGAGGCAGCGGTCATGGCCATGATCAAAGACGAGGTGCCAATGGCCAGCTTGGTGGGGTATTTGAGGATCACGATCAGCACGAGCAGGAACATCAATCCACCGCCCGCGCCGAAAAGTCCGCTGCTGATGCCCAGCAGCAACCCAATTCCGAAAGTGATCAGGCGGTTCTTGTGATTCATCTCAGACAAACGCACCTTTTCATTTTCGCGCTTCGGACGGTAGCTCTTCATCCACATCGAGATGGCCATGCCGATCATGAACAGGATGAACCCTTTGCTCATCAAATCGCTGGGCACAAACTCATTGGCCACCAGCGCTCCTGCCTGGGCGCCGATGATGGCGCCAACCGCCAGCCATAAAGCAGATCTGAGGTTGACGTTGCCGTGCCGGTAATAGGAATATGCCACCACGAGCGGCGTGATCACATCCACGAAGAGACTGGTGCCGACTGCTATGTGCATGGGGAAGTTCAGGATGATGGTCAGGAGTGGAACAACCAGCAGCACACCGCTGGCTCCGGTAATGCCGACCACCAGGCCGGTTGCCAGGCCGATAAGTATTTCTATTTCCAAAGGGATCATGAAATTATTTTATCCAATATTGAGATTAATTAGGCGCTATTATACCGTGATAACAAGTGCAATATCCATACCGAAATGATGTAAAATCAGGGGAACTCTCAGACCGAGGATACGACATGGATGATTTTTCATTTGAAGCAGTGGTTAAGTGTTTGAAGAAGCAGTGGGGAACCTACGTGGAGCGCTACAACAAGTTATCCGCGGCAGAACAGCAGCAATACCTCGCGCGCCAGGGATACGCGCGCCTGGCTGATTTGGTGGCTCATGTGGCAGCCTGGTGGCAGCGCGGCATGCTGCTGATCATGGTCTATCAGCGCGATCCAGGTTTTCAGCCCCCCGATGTGGATGTGGATTCATTCAATGCCGAGGCAGTGGCGAGTGTCAAGTTCCTTTCTGAGGCTGAAGTGATCTCTCATTTTGATGCCGTGCGGCGTCAGATGCTTGAGCTGGTCAAAGGGCTAACTGAGGTTGACTTGCAAAGTGACGCGGTCAAACGCCAGTTCGGCATGGATGTGCTCGGCCATTACCAGGAACATTTAATCTAATAATCGAAGTTTGCTCGCGATGACAGAGGGGGAAAGGTCGAGATCAAGACCCCCGCGGTTTTGAGGATTAAGCGAAATCTCAATAATCAAACCGCGGGGGTCTGCCTTACGTTATTTTGGAATAGTATTGCAATGCTTGCGATGACAGAATGAGTGGGTGTAACAAAAAATGGAAAAGATGTACCTTTCCATTTTTCTAATCACTAATCACCAATTACTACTCTTACCTGACCAGCGTACCCACCTTTTCACCATACAGCGCTTTTTTGAGCGCGCCACGGTCCCACAGGTTTAAGACATGGATGGGGAGTTTGTGCTCCATGCACATGGTGATCGAGGTCACATCCATGACCTCCAGGCGGCGATTGATGGTATCCAGATAGGTCAACTCGTCAAATTTGACGGCATTCGGGTTCTTCTTCGGATCGCTGTCGTAAACACCGTCGACCTTAGTGGCCTTGATCAGAACATCTGCATCAATTTCCATGGCACGCAGCGCGGCTGCGGTATCGGTGGAGAAATACGGGTTGCCGGTTCCGCCGCCAAAAACGACCACGCGGCCCTTCTCAAGGTGCCTGATCGCGCGTCTGCGGATGTAAGGTTCAGCGACCGTTCTCATCTCGATCGAGGTCATCACGCGGGTGACCACTCCCTGGTGCTCGAGGGCGTCCATCAATCCAAGTGCATTCATGATCGTGCCAAGCATGCCCATGTAATCTGCAGTAGCCTGGTCCATGCCCATTTCAAGGCCGACCTTGCCGCGCCACAGGTTGCCGGCGCCGATGACAATGGCTACATCCACACCCAATTCGCGAACTTCCCTGATGCGGCCGGCGATCTCAAGAGCCTGGGTGGCATCAATGCCAGTACCGCTGGCTCCGGCAAGAGATTCCCCGCCCAATTTGAGCAAGATCCGATGATAACGTAACTCCTGCATTATTCCTCCTTGGGTTAAGAAAAGACCAACCCTAAGGCTGGTCTTTATTTTAGCAATTATTCTTCTGAAGCTTCTGAGGTGGTCTCACCGAGAGCCCAACGGGCGAACCGTCGGACGATGATATTTTCACCCAAAGCAGCAATCTTTTGATTGATCAATTCTTGTACGGTGATGGATTCATCGCGGATATATTTCTGGTTCATCAGAACGAATTCATCTTTGAACTTCTTGATGGCGCCTTCGATGATCTTGGGCAGGATGGCATCCGGTTTGCCGTCTTCTTTGGCTTTGGCGGTTGCGATCTTGGTCTCTCGTTCGATCACAGAGGCGGGGATATCCGCTTCGGCGACAAATTCAGGAGAGGTGGCTGCGATTTGCAGGGCGATCTCGTGTGCCAGGGTGCGGAAGACTTCAGAGCGGCCAACAAAATCGGATTCGCTGTTCAGTTCGACCATGACACCCACGCGGCCGTTGCCGTGTGAATAGAGTTCAACAACGCCTTCAGAGGCCTGGCGGGCAGAACGTTTGGTGGCGGTTGCCAACCCTTTTTCGCGCAAGAAATCCAATGCGGCATTCATGTCGCCATTGGAATTTTCCAGAGCTTTGCGGCAATCGAGAATGCCAGCGCCGGTGCTTTCACGTAATGTTTTGATCATTTCAGTTGTAATTGCCATTGCTTAAGGTTCCTTTTCTAATCGGTCTCAAACGCTCAAATCAGGCGTGTTAGTCTTTTTTCCTTCATCAGGAAAGTAATTGATTAAGCTTCGACAGCTTCTTCGTCCGCTTTGCCGCCCATTTTGGCGAGTGTTGCAGCACCTAACAGGGCGTTGTCGTCCATGTCGGATTCTTCATCCATGCGGGGACGGGGAGTGGCGGAAACAGGGCGGCTCTGGGGAGCTTCAGCTCCGGCAGCCACATCCTGGTCTTCTTCTTTAAACATGGTCTTGCCTTCGATGACTGCATCGGCGATCTTGCTGCACAACAGTTTGATGGCGCGGATGGCGTCGTCATTGGAGGGGATCACATAATCGACTACACGGGGATCGCAGTTGGTGTCAACCAGTGCAACCACGGGGATGCCCTTCAAGTTGGCTTCATGCACAGCGGTGTGCTCGCGCACGGTATCGATCACGAAGACAAGATCAGGAACACGTTTGAGCGTGCGTACACCAGAGAGACGGGTCTGCAGTTTCTTGACGCTGCGGCCGATGAGCAGGCCTTCTTTTTTGGTCAGACGGTGGATGTCACCGGTTTCGATCATTTTTTCGAGACGATCAAGTTCCGAGATACGAACAAGCATGGTGGACCAGTTGGTCAGCATGCCGCCCAGCCAGCGTTCGGTCACGTAGGGCATACCGCAGCGGATGGCTTCTTCAGCAATGGTTTCTTGTGCCTGGCGTTTGGTGCCGATGAACATGATCGTGCCGCCCTTGGCGACAGTGTCACGAACCAGGTTGTAGGCTGTATTCAACAGTTTGACGGTTTGTTGCAGGTCGATGATGTGGATGCCATTGCGCTCGGTGAAGATGTAAGGGCGCATCAATGGATTCCATTTGTTGGTGCGGTGACCGAAATGCACACCGCTTTCGAGCAAGGCTTTCATAGAAATTACTGAACTCATGGGTATTACTCCTTTGCGTTTTTTCTTCCGCACCCTTTAGCCCTGTCATCACTGTTTTCAGCAGCACGCAGACAAGATCGGGGAGCGTGTGAGATATGCCAGGTTCAATCCGTTGTCAGGACGTTACCTAAGCCGGTGAATTATAACACAGGAGCAAGAAAAATCTCGATATTGATGCGATGAAATTTGTTGATATTCTTGAAGGCCGTATTTTTTTGAGGCAAATGATAGAATTATGGAATCACATAATGATGAACGACTCTTGAAAGGTCAAATGATATGCATATTCTTGTTACCAATGATGATGGAGTCACAGCACCGGGTTTGTTAGCCTTGGTAAAGGAAATGCGCAATCTTGGCGAGGTGAGCGTTTTAGCCCCGGACCATAACTGGTCCGCTTCAGGGCACGTGAAGACGCTTCACCGTCCACTGCGCGCCAAACCGGTGACCCTGGCGGATGGCAGCCCGGCGTTCGCAAGCGACGGCGCTCCCTCGGATTGTGTGGCGCTGGCATTAATGGGCGTGATCGAGAAACCCATTGACCTCGTGGTTTCTGGCATCAACCCTAACGCCAACATTGGTCATGATATTACTTATTCAGGCACGGTGACCGCCGCCATGGAAGCTGTGATCAATGGGGTTCCCGGCATGGCAGTCTCGTTGGACGCCCCCGAGCACTTTGGCGGAACCCTGGATTATGCCGCCGCGGCTTCTGCAGCCCGCAAGGTGGTTGAAACCCTGCTTAAGCATCCCTTTGGAAAAGACATCTTGCTGAATGTAAATGTGCCTTACCTGCCTGAAAACGAGTTAAAGGGATTTCGCCCCACCCGCCAGGGCATGCGCATCTACCGTGATGAATTGATCCGCCGCGAAGACCCGCGCGGCAAACCCTATTATTGGATCGGCGGAGAAGCCCCCACCGGGGTGGATGAAAGCGGCACCGATTTTGGCGATCTTAAAGCAGGCTATGTTTCGATCACCCCCATCCAATTGGATATGACCGCCTACAAGGTGCTGGAAGAGCACAAACAGTGGAAATGGCCGCTGGATTAGTTGCAATAAAGAAGTATGTACCATAACATGTCTGACAAACCGCATTTGACTTTTGCTCAAGAAAACGTTAAATTTATATTATCGTTTGTTGACATTTTTCTTGTTCAATCCAATTTTGTCTGACTCAAGGAGAGATGCATGAAGCTTTTGACCGTCAAGAACTGGATGAAGGATCTTGTGATTTTTATTGATCCAGATGCAAGCGTCAACGAGGGGTTATCCCTCATGCGCCACCGCTATTTGAACAGTGTTATCGTCAACAAAACTCCTTCAAACCCTGAATATGGTATTGTGACTTCCATTGATATCTGCGACAAGATTGTCGCCCAAAAGAACGACCCCTCAAAGACCAAAATTCGCGAGGTCATGGTTTCACCGGTGGTCACAGTTCCAGTAGACATGAAAATAACAGAATGTGCTGCATTAATGAAGAAGCTGCGTGTGCATCACTTGCCTGTAGCAGATGACCACGGCATGATCGTGGGGATGATATCGGCAACTGACTTTCTTGTTATTGCTGAAGCCATGGGCACCAACTTTGAGGAACGCAGCCTCCATTAATTCTTGACATTTATAGAATTGTCACTCTCGGCGCATCGGGTATAATACTTCCACGATGCGCCGATATTTATATTTTCTCTTGATTTTTGTAATGCTTGGCAGTCTTCTATTGCTGCCCTTTGGCATAGCCCAGGCACAGAGTTCTGTGACGGGGGCTGATATGATCTCGTTGATGAACAGTTGGCGATCCGGTTATTGGTCCAATCCCCTGATCGAGGATTCCGCTCTGGATCAATGCGCCCAGGCGACTGCTGATGAAATGAATCGCATTGGAGCTGGCGGTCATTTAGTCGCTTATGGATATCCTGCTGCCAGCGTTAGATGTGCTGACTATGGGTTTTCGGGTCGTGTTACTGAAAACTGGGCAGCGGATAGTCGAATGTCAATTGATTTGCTGGCAAGTTACTGGTCTGATGCAGCCCACATGCTGCCGGCAACTGATCAGCAATATGTTTATGTTGGGGTTGGGATATCCGGGAATTATTATGTGCTTCAAGCCGGATCTGGAACCTCTTCAGGAACCGCAGTTAATTCAAACACGTCAGGCACTACCTCAGCAGATGGTATTACAGCTACGATCGAAAATACCGTTAATGCCTTTCCAACATCCACGCCAGACCTGGATGGCACCATCTGGCATGTGGTCAGATCGAATGACACGCTCTACACGATTGCAGTGGTCTACAACACAACGGTAGGTGCGATTAAAACCCTTAACAATCTGACCTCAGATCAAATTGTGGTTGGGCAGACGCTGAAAATCAGTCTCAAACCCACACCCAGCATTACCCCCACTCGCACCGCTACGGTGATGATGCCCACCCGCACGCCAACGCTTTACGTGTCGGCTACACCCAGCCCCACGCGGACGGTAACTCCCACTCCAACCCCCACCAAGGTCAGCGTGTTTCAAAAGATCGACCGCCAGTACCTTGGATTCGGGCTCCTGGTGCTAAGCGCCATCGGATTCTTTGTGGTGATTTTCTTCTTCTTCATCCGACCGAGATTTAAAAAATAAATTCTGACAATTAAGTAAAGGCAAGGATCGGATTTCTTTAAAAGAAATCCGATCCTTGTTAGTTAATCCTTGTTCTTTAGACCCCGCGGTTTTTAAAAACCGCGGAGGTTTGCACTTAAAGTTATTCTTAGATCATGAAATCTTCGCCGCGCCAAACCCCTTCAACCGGGGAATGGACACGAGGTTTTTCGTGGGTTTCCGGGTAGACTTTAGCCTCCAGAGCATCCAGTCTGTCCATTAACACTTTTATCGAATCACCCAGGGTATCGGGCAGTCGACCATGATCGAGATCCGGACCCTGTGATGTTGGATGGCTGCGATGAACTACCTGGCCGGGCACTCCAACTACAACAGAATCTGGCGGTACGGATTTAACTACAACCGCATTAGCGCCAAT
>DAIEPS010000028.1 GCA_027348305.1 Anaerolineaceae bacterium
CAATACCCACAAAGTTCCTGCCTGGTACAGGGGTTTCAATCCTCAGGCGTGAAGCTTTCAATGCCAGTGTCAGATCTCTGCTCAGAGCCGAGATCTGTGAGACCCTTACTTTTTGCTTGACCGAAGTACCATCCGCAGCCGTTTTGACAATAAAACCGGGTTCCAAGGCATATTGGGTGATGGTGGGGCCGACCCTGAAACCGATCACACGCACGGGCAGACCAAATTCAGCCAATGTATTCTCGATCGTTTGGGCTTTGAGTTTGATCTGCGCCTGGTCAGGGGGGACGTTATGTTCACTCATCAAAAGATTGAGCGGAGGCAAGCGGTCATCCCGCTGGGGAATTTTTACCAGAGCATTCAGGTCTTCTTCGATCGTTTTGGCTTGAACTTCCGGCCGTCGTGTAGCGGCCCTGGGTTCTCTTTCCATCTGGGTCGCCCCGGATTGATTTCCCCACGAGACCACCTGCTGTACGATCTTATGGAAGACCCCTGCGGCGATACTGGTCAACACCAGGAAAAGACCTGTGTAGAGGATGGCGCCCAGGAAACCGGGCAGCAACCTGGCCAACCCCCAGCCGATCACGCCGCCGTCCTTGCCAGCTTCGGCCCGTTCAAGCGAAAACCCGAAAAAGATGGACAAACTGGCTAAAAGACTAAAGAAGGCACCTTCAAGTGCGATCACCCTGCCCAAGGATAGTGGAAAGCTTTTACCTGCGCTATACCTTAAAGCTGCCACGCCGGTCAACCCAACCATGAGTATGGCAAGAATGGCACCCCAACCCAGATACTTGTTGAGTATACGGATCCATGGGGTAATAATGGCGCCCTTGGAAATTCCGAAGAATCCCAGCAGGCTTAATATTGTGATCAGAATTAGGACTAAACCGATTAAATCCCAACCAAAACGTCTGAATTGTCCAAAGAAACCAGCAACATTTTGAAGGGTTGATTGTGGTCTTGATGAATTTCCTGTTTTTTTGTGATTAAAATGATCAGGATTATTCAAGTTTTCTTTCATCCTCAGAAACGAGCCCCAAGCCCAGGCGTCTTCGTTCCGCGTCAATATGAAGTATTTTTACCGTAACGGATTGGCCTTGTTTGAATAATTTGGCTGCATCGCTGTGGCCAAAGTATTCAGAAATTGAAGAGATATGGATCAATCCTTCAATTCCTTCAGGCAGGCGAGCGAAAACACCAAACCGTTGGATCGCAGTCACTTCTGCAGATACGATATCACCTTTTTTATGGTTTTCCTGCAAAGCATCCCAGGGGTTTTCCGTCAGACGTTTGATGCTCAAGGCGATGCGCGCAGTGGATTCATTGACCTGCAAGACCATAACCTCAACAGGTTGTCCGATTACGAATAAAGCAGCGGGTTGTTCAACCCTGCCCCAGGATAATTCAGAAACATGGACCAGGCCTTCAACACCGCCCAGGTCAACAAATACGCCGAAATCAGTAACATTGGTCACCAAACCGGTGGTGTGCAGGCCGGTTTTGAGGGATTCAAACAACTGCTTGCGTTTTCCTTCACCTGCCTGTGCTGCTCTTTCAGAAAGAACAACACGTTCGCTGGCTGGCTCGCATTCGATCACTTTCAAGCTTAGTGACCGGCCTTCGTATTTTGCCAGTTGTTCCTGTCGTTCATCTTCATCTGTATCGGTGGGTAGATCCAAAAGATGCGACACCGGGACAAATCCCTGGATACCCTCGCCTCTTACCAGTAATCCACCGCGATTATAGCCATAAACATCCAAAACAATGACTTCGTCACGGAGGAAAATACTTTTCACATTTTCCCAATTGGTACTGCCCGCGCTTGAATTGGATTGATTATTCCTTAAATTGGCGTCTGCCTTTTCAGAAATGATCGCATCTTCATCGGCCAGAACAGAAGCCCACCAGCCTTCATCAGGCTCGGGGTTCATGCCGGAATTACTATATGGCCCACTTTTTTCCCTCATCTTTACAGCTCCCTCCTGCGTCGATACACCAACCTATTCACTTTTTGATCCAATACATTTCAATTCCATTTGAACAATTGTATTGGTAATAACTTCAATGGCAACTCGCTGCTTTCGATAAAGATCCGCCTCAGAAAGCGCCAATTTCATGGCAATTTCCTTGACCTTTTTTCCTTCGAGAAATTTTAACTCTAGGATATTATACAATAACCATTCGCCTGTGTACTTACGATCTCCAGCAGGTTTAATTTGTTCAATGGCATTTTTCAGCACACACCTGAGTGCATTGGCTGGATTTGCCTCTTCTTCGGTCAGTTCCTGCTTGACGATCTCAAATTTCAGTAATGGGTTATCAGTCAGTTTGGGTCCACCCCAATAATGGGTTAATGCGTCTTTTACTGCCTGGGTTAATTCACTCTGCTTGATGGAGGATTCCATCTGAAGCACGCCTTTACGGTCAAATCGGCCGGCTGCGCGCAATTTTTGGATCAATTCCTCACGCGGATTGAGGCGCTCAAATGTTTGAAACAAGTTTTCTTGAGTCTGACGGTCTCTCAACACCATCGCTGATCGATCCAGAAGGGTTTTGAGTGCAGCAGAATCATCCAATTCAAGAGGTAATTCCCCGGCAAATTCATTGACGCCAAGATATCCCAACAATACATTCGCATCTCCGTTGCTGCCATTTCGAATCGGAAGCAGCACATCCTTGTGCCAGACAATCGGTTCATCATTTTCATCAGAAGCGGATATCAGAGATTCAATTTCAGCCAATTGATTGGTATAAACATGGTTCTCGCCAGTGTGGATGACCATCGACAGACCTTCATCATCAACATCAAGCAAATAAGCGCCTGAAGCCTGTAAAAGATCGCACACAGCAGCCAGCACCATTTCAAGGAATTGCTTCAGGTCGCTGCGTGTAATAATTCGGTCTTCAAGACTTCGAATCATCAAGAAATCTTCTTCATCCCTGGCGAAAAAGATCCATTTTTCAAGATATGGATAGAACATGGTGATCGCATATTCCGAAACCAATATCATCACCACCATGACAATAGGTACGAAAGCGTTATAAGGGTTGCCAAAGGCCTGCCCCGCCCTGCGGACGATAGTGACCACAGCCAGCGTCAGAATGGCCGTAATGGCCCCTCGTAATAACCACTTGAATAACCTGCTTTTCACCACGCGGTCAGGCCACGGAACCCCAAAGAACGCCACGGAATAAGCCATGACCACCACAAAGCCGCCAAGCAGCAGGTTGGTCAGCGTAGCGAGAATCCAGAAGATCAATTGTTGGTTTGCCGCGAAGCTGGAACCGTACAACAAGAATGGGAAAGAACCCACCGCCGGTGCCAGTGCGCTCACCGTGAGGTAGAGCATCCGCCGTTTGCTCGATTGGGTGACCGTCCTGCGATAGGCACGGATGAAGTTGATCAATGACAGGATCATGATCACCACATAATAGGCTGTGAAGAGGTCAGTTAATAATTGAGGTTCAAAATGAGGTGCAGGAGGTTGGTCGATGACCAACGGCCCAAGGAACCAGGGCGTAGCCAGCAGAATGATCAATAAAAGTGAAATAAAGTTGGTGACCCTAATGGCCCATTTTCGGCGCCAACGTGAAGGTAGCCCGGTTGTGGCCAGCAATGCATCTGAAAAATTCAAGTAAGAGGGCGGCAAGAGGATGATCCCCACCCACTGGATGCGCAGCCACATGTTGATCGTTTGAGCAGTTGTCGTGGTGGCGGTAAACGATTCCGTGGAAAAGATGATCACCAAACAAAACATGATCCATGCGAAAGATCTGGCCACACGATTGCGCAAATTGAAAGACAACCCGTAAAGCAATAATGAAAAAGCCGCAATGGCAATACCAGCTGTTAAGATCTGGCTGATTGTGCGTACAATGGATACAAGTCCGTCCACCAAATTATTCAACGACCCGCTCTCTATCGAAATGTGTAAGAATAAAAGAATGCGATCTCACGGTTTCCAAAGAACCCGTCCATGAATCCGCTGTACACGAAACCTAATTTTTCAGCCATGGCAATTGCATTATCATTCTTGATCTGAAGTTCCAACAACATCCGGTAAACGCCATTCAAACGCAGCCAATCTTGAGCTGCCAACAATAGAGCCGTCGCAACACCCTGTCTGCGAAAGGCTTCATCCACTACCAGGTCTACTACCATGGCAGATTGTCTCTCAATGATCTCAAGGGTCAGATACCCGCAGCGCTGCGTTTCGATGCGGGCGACAAGAAAAAGATCTTTCCTGGTCCAGGAATCTGCGATCATGGATGTCGACCGCGGATATTCCAGGCGAAATGGCCGCGGCAGACGGATCCTGCGAAAATTGATCTGGATCTGGTCTTGATCGTAAAGATTATCCATCTGCCAGGTATATGAAGTTTCGCTGCTGTGATTCATCTGAATCAAGGCAGGGAGATCATTTGAAACGGCAGGCCGAATATCGATGGAAGGCATTTTAATTCTGTTGAACCGCTTTCACCAAAATTTTAATTTCACACTCTGGCAGTTTTTCCTGCTGGTTGGTGAATACCACAATGCGGAGTCTGTAATCTCCGGGGGTCAGGTCGGCGGAATTCCATGAGCTTCCAAAAGAAGCGTTATCAACAATTTCTCTTCCCACTAAAATGCCAATCCAGTCATCTCGATCAACGGGAGAGTATTCGATCTTCCAATATCCAAGGTTTGGAATATTCACCGTACCACTTAATTCCACCTGTCCACTGACTCCGTCACCGTCAAGCGGATTGCGCCAGTTCACCTGGCCAGGAACGCAGCCTTTGTTCAAGAAAGCACTCAATGTCGGAATAAGCCCCTGGGTGGTTGTTTCCACAGTTGGCGTTTCAATAGACAAAGTCGGCTGCACGGTCATATCAACAGTGGGTGTCGCCACCTGGAACACACCAGGTACTGAGGGGGTTACGAAGGTATTGATCACGAACAAACCGATCGCAACCAAGACACTGAAGAGCACAAGTGACAATCCGGCGTTTATTTTGCGCTGCGCAAGCTCTTTTTCCAATCCGAATAGTGCCTCGGACCAATCACGCCATGCCAGGTAAACTTTTCTGACATAAACCAGGATGACTGTGCCAAGCAAAATATAAAAGAGTATCTCGTATTGCGTGAGAAAACGTAAGATCGCATCCATTAAAAACGTCTCACTACCAGACCGCCGTGATAATTAATGATTACTCAATGATGGATTCAAGAACACCCTTAATCAGTGTGGTGAGTTTTGGCACGATCAGAGTTCCGGCTGCCAGAACTTCTTCATGGGTCGTTTCGGTGTTTCCGTCCAGGTTGGCTTTATTGCTGATGCCTGAAAATGCCAGCACTCTCGTTCTGCCGTGCCGGGCAACTGTCGCTTCAGGCACAGTGGACATACCCACCGCATCCGCGCCAATTCCCCGCAAAAAGCGCAGATCGGCAGGCGATTCAAAAGAGGGACCTGAAAGGCAGACATAAACGCCTTGATGAAGTTTGATCTTGTTTGCTCTTGCTATTTTTGCCGACAATTTGATCAATTCTCGGTCATACACCTGGCTCATATCCGGGAAGCGTTCACCGAATTCATCGAGGTTGGGGCCGCGCAGCGGATTCAAGCCTGCCATACCCATCAGCCCAATGTGATCATTTAAGACCATCACATCCCCAGGCTGATACTCCGGGTTGATCGCTCCAGCCGCGTTGGTGAGGATGATGGTTCCAATTTTCATACGCTGCATCACCCTGATCGGAAGCGTGACGTGATCCATGGCATAGCCTTCATAATAATGCGCCCTGCCCTGCATGACCATCACCGGTACGCCCGCCAGCATACCGATCACCAGCCTGCCTGCGTGCCCGTGAATGGTTGAAACCGGCCAGTTGGGAATTTCTGCATAAGGGATGACCACAGGATCGACCACCTCGTCAGCCAGACCACCCAGACCTGAACCCAGCACGAGAGCTACCTGTGGCTGGATTTTAATTTTCTTTGTAATTGCCTGTGCGGCAAGATCAATATCCTTGATCGTTACAAAAGGGTTCATAATACCTCATAATATTTACACCATGACTAAAAATTAATTATACCCGATTTGAAGAATCAATCATTGCTGACCCGGCATTTGTTCAGACAACCTTAGCCAGTGTCAGGCAAGAACCTTTTCAAAGGCTTTAAGGGTTTGTTCAACCGCTGCATCATCCACCCAGGCATGTGTCACGAGCCTCAAACGCCGTTCAGCAACCGCGCTTACTTTTACACCTTCAACAGAAAGCTTTTTGGCGAGTTCAGCCGCAGTATATTTTACGTCAGGTCCTAATGATGGAAACACCATATTCGTTTGCGGCATTCCCATCTCAAAGTGTATTCCCTTCATCTTTGCGAGTGCATTTGCCAGGTCACTGGCATGCTGGTGGTCTTCAGCCAGGCGATCGATCATGCTATCCAATGCCACAAGCCCTGCGGCGGCCAAAATACCTGCCTGGCGCATTCCCCCGCCCAACATCTTGCGGATCCTTCTTGCTTTATCAATGAATTCACGTGAGCCGCACAACACGGAACCAACCGGTGCGCAAAGCCCCTTGCTTAGACAAAAAGTAACACTATCCGCGGCATGCACAAGGTCTTTGGCGCTTGTTTTTATAGCCACTGCTGCGTTGAAGATGCGGGCACCGTCTACATGAAGTTGCATCGCATGACCATGCGCGAGTTTGCCCACTTCATCGGTATATTCTTTTGAGAGGACCACGCCGCCGCAGCGGTTCTGAGTATTTTCGAGAATGACCAATTTTGAAACCGGATGGTGAATATCATCTGGTCTGATCGCGCCCAATATATCTTCCAGTTTTAAAGTACCATCCGCCTGGTTTTGCAAAGTATGGGGGAACACCCCACCCAGGGCGGAAATGCCGCCGGCCTCAAACGAAAAAGTGTGTCCTTTGTCACCCATGATGGCTTCATCACCACGCTGGCAATGCACCAAGACAGCTATGAGATTGCCCATTGTCCCTGAGGGGACAAACAAGCCTGCGGCTTTGCCCATCTTATCGGCGGCCGCTTCTTGAAGCAGGTTGACGTTGGGGTCTTCACCATATACATCGTCACCCACTTCGGCATGCGCCATGGCCTCACGCATCTCGGGGGTCGGTTTTGTCACTGTGTCTGAGCGTAAGTCAACAATATTCATTTTGTTCTCCATAATCAGCGGATGGAATCCAATACAGCCACCAAATCGGCAGGTAAAGGCGCCTCAAATGTTCTGGGGGTCTTTTCTCCGGGCAAGGTGATCTTCAGCTTTGCCGCGTGCAAGAAATGCCTATTCATCTCGATCGATGGATGACTGCGCCCATAGACGGTATCACCGGTGATCGGACATTTCAAGAAAGCCAGGTGCAGTCTGATCTGATGGGTTCGACCGGTTTCAGGGTGGGCTTCAAGCAATGTGTGTTCCCTGAAAGACTCAAGGGTGCGGTATTCGGTTACAGATGCCCTTCCTTTCATTTCAGAGACCACTGCCATTTTCTTGCGGTGCGATGGATCACGTGCAATGGCAGCTTCAATCCGCCCGGTGGGTGTGGGTGGTTTGCCATCGACCAACGCGATGTAGATCTTTTCAACCTTGCGCGATTTGAATTGTTCCTGCAGCCAGCGATGTGCCGTGTCGTTCTTGGCAATGACGATCAACCCTGAGGTGTCCTTATCCAGGCGGTGAACAACACCCGGACGCAGCTCTCCGCCTATCCCCTGCAGGTCGGTAAATCGGGCCAAAGCGGCGTGAACCAGCGTGCCTGTGTCATGACCGGCTGCGGGATGAACCACCATGCCGGCCGGCTTGTTGATGACGGCCAGGTCACTGTTTTCAAAGATCACATCCAGGTCGATTTTTTCGGGAATTAATTCGCTGCTGCTGGTCTCAGGTAACAGGATCTCAACAACATTTCCCTTTTCAACGATAAACCCGGTCTTGGTAATGGTCTGTTGATCGACCATTACCGCGGATCCTTTGATCAAGGCTTGCAGCCGTGAACGGGAATAATCTGGCAGCTTGAGCGCCAGAAATTTATCCAGCCTGTCATTTTGCTCATCAAAGACTTTAAATACCAATCGATTAGAACTCAATGCTCGCTTCCAGTTTCGTTTGCAGGGTCCTGTTGTTTGAGTTCAGCCATTTTTTTCTTTTCTTTACGATCCTGCCACCAGACAGCGATCAACAAGATAATGACACCCACCGTGATGGATGAATCCGCCACGTTGAATATTGCAAAATTACCCACAGATATAAAATCCGTGACGCGGCCAAAGAAGATCCGGTCGATCAGGTTGCCCACGGCTCCCGCCAGTTGCAGCGAGAGTGCAAAACGGATGACTTTTTCGTCTTCAGGGATGTGCGGATAATAGTAAATGATCACCCCAGACACGATCACTGCCAGTGCCATGAAAACCGGGTTGGCATCTTTGAACATGCCAAATGCAGCCCCGGTATTGTGAATGTAAAGCAAGCGAACGTAAGGCATCATCCAATCCCAGGGTGCCCAGGTTTCGCCGTAAACCATGTATTTTCGGATAAAGAATTTGGTGAGCTGATCAATGACCACGATCAATGTTGCGATCAATAATAACCAGCGAATGGACTTTAAAAATTTCTTCAAAAGAACCTCCAACCAGGGATAAGACCCGAACTTATGAGTAATGTGCTTTGCTGCGGCCTTTCCCAAGATCATTCACAACCATGTTATGAATCAACAGAGGCTTCGCAAATTACAACCATTGAATTTTACCTTATTTTTCAATCCCCCCTGTTTCAAGACGGCATCTACTAAAACGTGATGACTTTTTCCGCTTCCACCGTCCAATTGCAAAGTTGACTCATGGTGCTGATCTCGACGCCTTCGATCAACGGAATATCCCTGATCCCCCTAGCATCTGAACAAGACCCGCAGGCTTTCACGCTGGCGCCTTTGCTGATGACAGCTTTCACCATCCGTTCAATATTGTAGTAGCCTTGCGGCGTATTTTGATTGGGGAGTGCGCAGGTCACCGCATCTGCCATTAAAAAGATATTGATCTGGACGTTTTCTGCGTGTTCTTTTTGCAGCGCCATGGCCATACGAAAAGCGTTATAAGCTTTCTCCGTCCCATAAGGTGCATCATTGATAATGAATAGTATTTTCATAGCATTCTCCTCTAATTAATGGTGATGTATAAACAGGGTTATACTCCAAGAATAGTTTTGTGGAATAATCTACTCATGAAAAGAGGCTCCTCACGGAGCCTCTCATGTTTATGCTTTCTTCAAACCGATGGAAACTTTTTCACCATCAAACTCATCTTCAAAAAGCGCTGCACCAGATGGGGCTGCACCGACATTCATCTCAACGGTCAGCGTCTCAGTCTGGATGTAATCTGCGAAGGCCTTGACAGCGCCGGCCAGACCGGGGGTGGCGTTGTAATACAACACTATGCGGTCCGCGATTTCAAGATCGGCGGTCTTGCGCAGGTCTTGCACGCGGCGTACGAACTCGCGCGCCAATCCCTCTTGCACCAGTTCAGGGGTCAGATCGGTCACCAAAGCCGCCAGGTAGGCACCTTCAGAACTGACTGCATAGCCTTCACGAGCCTGGATGCGCACTTCCACCTCTTCGGGCAGCAGTTGCAATTCTTCGCCATTCACCGTCACCGCGATGGATTCTCCTGCGAGCAGTTTTTGGGCGTATTTCTCAGGTTCCAAAGCCAACACAACCTTGCGAATATCCGGGTAGCGGTTCCCATATTTCTGACCCAACTGTTTGGCCTGCGGATTGAGTGAGTAGCTCACCGCTTCAGAGGCAGAATTGAGAGAACGCACCGTCTTGACATTCAACTCGTCTTCCAAAAGGTCGGCGTATTCCAGCAAAACGGAAGCTTCTTCACGTGTACTGACTGCAAAAGCGGCTTCTGAAAGGGGTTGCCTGACCTTGCGGTTGGCCTTGTTGCGGGCGGCGTGCCCAAGTGAGGTCAGACGCATCACCAGGTTCATATCCCGGTTCAGTTTCTCATTGATCCTGGCAGGATCATATTCAGGCCAGGGCATCAGGTGTACAGAATCAGGCAGGCCTTCTTCGACGGAACCCACCAGGTTCAAGAAAAGCTCATCCGCGATAAAGGGCATGGTGGGAGCCAGTAGTTTACCCACGGTCACCAGTGCTTCATATAATGTCGCGTAAGCAGCCTGTTTATCTGTGTCAGAACCGCTCTTCCAGAAGCGCCGGCGTGACCGCCTCAGGTACCAGTTGGAAAGCTGGTCAACAAACTGCTCGATCGGACGGGTCGCACCGATCACATCATAAGTTTCAAGCGCCTGGGTGACATCTTTCACCAACGTATGCAGGGATGAAAGCAGCCATTGATCAAGCAGACTGTATTCGATCTTTGCGTTCTTGTCGGGTTTCCATCCGTCAAGGTTGGCGTAGGTCACAAAGAAGGAGTAAGTATTCCACAGTGTGAGTGTGAAGTTACGCAGCACCTCGCCCACCAGGTCGCTGGAGAAACGTCTCTCCTGCCCCGGCGGACTTGCGGTGTAGAGATACCAGCGCATGGCGTCCGCCCCGTTCTTGTCGAGTACTTCCCACGGTGAAACCACGTTACCGCGGGTCTTTGACATTTTTTGTCCCTGGCCATCCAGTATAAGCCCCAGGCAGATCACATTTTTATAAGAAGGTGAATCAAATAGCAGAGTGCTGATCGCATGCAGTGAATAGAACCAGCCCCTGGTTTGATCTACTGCCTCGCAGATATAGTCCGCGGGGAATTGTTCCTTGAATTTGTCGACATTCTCAAATGGATAATGCCACTGTGCATAAGGCATGGATCCGGAATCAAACCAGACATCGATCAACTCAGGCACACGGCGCATGCGTTTGCCACAGTCCGGGCATTTGAGGGTGATCTCATCCACGTACGGACGGTGCAGGTCAGAATTCGTCAGGTCGCGCCCGGCTTTTTCTGACAGTTCCGCCACCGAACCGATGCAGGTTTGCGTATGGCACTCTTCACACTCCCAAACTGGAAGCGGCGTGCCCCAATAGCGTTCACGCCCAAGTGCCCAGTCGATGTTGTTCGCCAGCCAGTTGCCGAAGCGACCTTTTTTGATGTGCTCCGGATACCAGTTGATCTGGTCATTGATCTCAACCAACCGGTCTTTGAACTGGCTGGTGCGGATATACCAGGTAGGTCGCGCGTAGTACAACAACGGCGTACCGCAGCGCCAGCAGAAGGGATAAGTATGTGTGTAAAGCATCGTTTTGAAAAGCAAACCACGCTCTTCAAGCGCCCGGGAGATAAGCGGGTCGGCGTCTTTTACGAACAACCCAGCCCAGGGTTTTACTTCAGAGATGAAAGTGCCGTCCGGCGCCACCGTGCATAATATCGGAAGATCATTCTCAAGCGAGACCTGCATGTCATCCTGACCAAAAGCAGGCGCGATGTGCACCAAACCGGAACCATCTTCGGTGGTCACAAAGTCACCCAGGATCACATAGTGAGCCGGTTTGTCGGTTGGCAAAAAGGTAAACAGCGGACGATATTTCTTACCTTTAAGTTGTTTGCCTTTGAAACGGTCAACAATCGTGACCTCTTCTCCACCAAACACTTTTTCCACCAGGGCTTCAGCCAGGATCAGGCGTTCCATGCTCCCCTCATGGTCACGCTCGATCGTCACATAATCCACATTCTCACCGGCAGCTACGGCCACGTTTGCAGGCAGCGTCCAGGGGGTGGTCGTCCAAACCAGGAGCGATGTGTAAGGTTCATCCACCAGCGGCATGCGCACGAAGAGTGAAGGCTCGCTTACCTCACGATACCCTTGTGCCACTTCATGGTCAGAGAGCGGCGTTCCGCAGCGCGGACAGTAAGGCACAACTTTGTAACCTTGATAGAGCAGATCACGATCCCAGAAATTCTTTAGAATCGACCAGATCGATTCAATGTATTCATTCTTGTAGGTGATATAGGCGGTATCGAGGTCCACCCAGTATCCGATGCGGTCGGTCAGTTTTTCCCAATCTTTGATGTAGGTAAAAGCAGACTCGCGGCAAAGTTCGTTGAATTTGCCGATGCCGAATTCTTCAATATCGCGTTTGTTTTTAAAACCCAATTTCTTTTCCACTTCAATCTCAACAGGCAGGCCGTGTGTATCCCAGCCACCCCGGCGGGAGACATGGTAGCCCTGCATGGTCTTGTAGCGTGGAAAAATATCCTTGAAGGCGCGGGCCAACACGTGATGAACACCCGGTTTGCCGTTGGCAGTCGGGGGCCCTTCGTAAAATACATACTCGCGTCCACCTTTGCGCAGGTTCATGCTTTGGTGAAAGACATCATGTTTTTTCCAGTGTTGTAGTACTTTACTTTCCATCTGGATCACATCCAGCTTTGGTGAAACCGGTTTAAACATACAGCCTCCAAGAATTAAAAAATCCCATCCCAAATCAGGGACGGGAAATATTCCGCGGTACCACCCTGCTTCTCACTAACGTGAGCGCTCGGTCAGGTGCGTCATAAGACAGACCTGCTTCAGCATAAC
>DAIEPS010000029.1 GCA_027348305.1 Anaerolineaceae bacterium
TCCATCTGGGCGATCGCGTCTGCATCTGTCGTCTTCAACAACTGTTTAAAGCCTGAAATATAGGCGGTGCCAAGACCAAGCTTGCCTGTGCGATGCATCACACTCACCCGGCCAGGATATTGTTTCGTCAGATCATCTGCGACCTGGCCTGTGCCATCTGGACTGTTGTCTTCAATCACCAACAGGTGAAGATCAAGCGGCAGCGCCATTAATTGGGCGGTGATCTTTGGTAAATTTTCTCTTTCGTTGTAGGTGGGTATTACAACCGCTATTTTCATCCGCGCTCCTGTTTATAAAGACCCGTCATCGGTCTGATTTTGTTCGTCCTGGATCAATATTTTAACGAGATCATCCGCTGCGTGTCGCATATCCATCAGCAGTACACCCATTTTGGCCTGCGCCGCGATAAATGCTGTCAGCACTGCTTTTTCGCCGGCTGCCATCAGCACAATGTGGCCTGTCTCGCCTTGAAGATGTACCTGTTCGAGTTTGCCTATGGCAGTTTCACGGCAGATACCCTCACCCAGCGAAAGGATGGACGCCGACATGGCTGAAACACGGTCTGCGTTGATCTCAGGCTTTAAAGCAGAAGCGATGATCAACCCATCAGGGCTGATAAGCGCGGCGGCTTCCACCTCTGGTGAGGAGCGTTGTAACACGCGCATGCGATCGATGAGAGCCTGCTGGTGTGGGTGAGTCAAAACGATAACCTCATATGGAGGGCGGATTTATGATCTGATGGCAACTCTATCATAGCCCTTGGGCAGTGTCAAGAAAGCATGCCGGCCTGGGGTTGTTCAGGGGGTTCACTCTCGACGGCTTTGGGTTGAAAAGCCGGTAGTTGGGCGATCACGATGGCGATCAAAATGATCACACAGCCGACGATCTGGATGAAATTCATGGTTTCAGCCAGGATCAACGCGCCAAAGATCGCCGCAAAAACGGATTCCAGGCTGAGGATCAAGGCGGCGTCCGCGGCCGGGGCTTTGCGCTGGCCGACAGCCTGAAGTGTGAAACCGATCACCACTGATCCCAGCCCGGCATAGAGGATGGACAGCCACGAGACCTGGATGGCTGCCCAGGTGGGCGGGTTGACGAAGATGGACGAGACCATGTGCAGCATTCCGCAAAACAGGAACTGTCCCACTGAAAAGACGAAGACATCCACTTTTTTGACCGCAAAACCGACCACGATCACATGGAATGCCCAAACCAATGAACCCACCAGCACGATCAGGTTGCCTTTGGAGGGAGTCAGTTCCGCGCCGCCGGTGCTTAAGAGATAGGTACCTCCCAGGGCGGCCAGTGCGGCAAACCAGATCACGGGTTTGGTTTTATGTTTCCAGAAGAGGGCCATCAACAGTGGAACCAGCACTACATAGACACCGGTAATGAAACCGGCCGTGCCTGCTGACGTGGTGGTAATGCCGGCTTGCTGCAGAGAGCTGCCTGCGAACAGGATGGATCCGGCTGGCAGGATCCAAAAGAGTTGGCCGGGATTGTTGCGCAGTCGTTTGATCACGAAGGGCAGCATGACCAATCCGCCCAGCAAAAAACGTACGCCGTTAAAGGCAAAGAAACCCAGGTGGGATGAGGCGCTGCGTTGGGCCACAAAACCGCCGCCCCATACTATGGCGGCCATCAATAAGATCAGATCAGATTTCAGCCTGTCAGTAAAAAAAGTTTTCAATGAGTGCATGAGAAGTCGTTCTGCTTTCTGTTTTGATAAAAAAAAACCGCCCGGTTGAATGCCGGGCGGGTGGTCGGTCATTCATTACCTGGAATGTCTAAAATTCTTACTGCCGTCGGTAAGCTGCCATTGCTTCAATATGGTAGCCAAATCCATCATAAATTTCGCATGCTGCCAGTCATCTTTAAACGCTTCTTTTGGCAGGGCAGTCAGTGCCTGGTGGACGGCAACTGTGGTTTCTTCTGACATCCCATCCGCTTGCAGCATATCGATCAGACGGGTTTTCTCTTCTGCTGAAAAGGGTACCTTCTCAACAAACAGGATCAATTTGTGTGCTTCTGGATACTTGTTGGCAGACATATTTTCCTCCGATCGTGTCCGTTACCATTAACCATATCTTTATTTTAGCCCGTTTTGGTGAATTTGCACTATTCTTACGCAACTTTCTGCATTCTCTTGCGTAAATATCTATAGATTGCAACACAGGAGACAATAATGGATAATCAACCTAGAAAATTATATCGATCAATTACCCAACGCCAGATCGGCGGAGTTTGCGGCGGCCTGGGTGAGTATCTCAATGTGGATCCCACCATCATGCGCCTTATTTTTGTCGCCGGTTTCTTTTTGACTGGCAGTTTAACTTTTTGGGCTTATTTGATCATGTGGATCGTTGTCCCGGAATCAACATTATAAACAGGAGAATAAAATGGAAGAACCCAGACGTCTTTATCGTTCACGCACCGACCGCCGAATTTCAGGTATTTGCGGAGGCCTTGCAGCCTATTTCAAAATTGATCCCACCCTGGTGCGGCTCTTGTTCGTCCTTGGCTTGCTGCTGGTTGGCGGCACCTTCTGGGCTTATATCATCATGATGATCGTCATCCCTGAGGAACCCTTATAGAAAATAACGGGAATCGCCCCGATAATTGAGCGGTAGTAAGTAAATTAGTAATCGGATGCGTCCCACCTGCATGTCTTGCGGGTGGGATTTGATTTAAATATTCGCTTACCAAACTTTTACCTTTTGTTAATCTATTTGACCCAATTCCTTAATCTTGGGGGGTTATTCTCTATATGTAAACATAGGTATATGGAGGAATAAATGGGTTATTCAGATTTACACATCCACAGCATTCACAGTTATGACGGAACCGCGTCCATTTCGGCGATCTTGAAATATGCATCCGCGAACACTGATTTGAATGTTTTGGCAATCACAGATCATGACACCATGTCTGGTGTTTCAGAAGCGATCAACCTGGCACCAAAATACAATCTGGAAGTGATTCCAGGGATGGAAGTGTCGTCAAAAGACGGACATGTCTTATGCTTGTTTATCAATCGTCCCATTCCGGCTGGATTAAGCTTGCTTGAAACGGTATTGCGCGTTGCTGACCAGGGTGGGCTGTGTATCGCCGCCCACCCCATGGCCAAAGCCGTGAACAGTCTGAGGTTTGAGACAATTCGCGAAACAATAAATCATCCTGAAGCGGTCAATACCCTGATCGGGGTTGAGGCTTTCAATGGCGGACTGGTTTATACCAGAGGGAACACAAGTGTAGAGATCGAATCTCGAAAATTGCCATTGGCGCAGGTTGGTGATAGTGATGCCCATATTTTGCGCATGATCGGACAGGGCGCTTCATGGTTTGAGGGTACCACGGCGCAAGAACTAAAAACTGCATTGCTTAATCACACCACCACTCCAAGGCGAGGTCACGGATTATCCGGCGCGGCTGTGCTGACTTCATATATCCCTAATTATTTAATGCGCAAATTAGGCTGGGTTAGTTGGAACTCATCTCCTGAGGCATCCATCCGGTTTGCCAACCTGGAAAAAATCCAGGCGATGAATTCCATGACTCAATTTGTTCAACCTTAGGATCAGCGGCTATGACTGCCAACCTGCTGTTTGTGTGTGGTTCTCTCAATCAAACCACCATGATGCACAAGATTGCGCAATCACTACCTGAATTCCATAACTTCTTCTCCCCTTTTTATGCAGAAGGTTTGCTCGCCAAAATAGTCCCAACGGGTGTGTTGGATCGCACTATTTTGGCGGGCAGCCATTATGCCGCGACCGAGAATTACCTCAATAACAATAGCTTACCTGTGGATTATGGCGGACGAGGAAGTCATTACGACCTGGCTGTCACCGGAACTGATTTGATCGTACAATCCAACCTTTGCAAAAATCGTTTGATATTGGTCCAGGAAGGCATCACTGAACCTGAGAACCTGGCATATCATTTGGTTAAAAACCTTGGGTTTCCCCGGTTTCTCGCAAACACCGCCGCTACAGGGCTTTCTGACGCTTATGATCGATTTTTTGTTGCTTCACAAGGATATAAGGAACTTTTTATCCGCAAAGGAGTGCGGCCTGAAAAGTTAGTGGTGACTGGAATTCCGAATTTTGACAATGCCGGCGATGCCTTTAATAATGATTTCCCGTTCAAAAATTATGTACTGGTAGCAACCTCCAGTATTCGTGAAACTGGAAAATTGGATAATCGCATCGCCTTTTTACACAAAGTAAAGCGTTTGGCGGGGGGTAAACGTGTCTTATTCAAACTTCATCCTAATGAGAAAATGCGCAGAGCTGAACGTGAGATCAGATCCATTCTTCCGGAAGCTCTCATATTTCGGGATGGCAATACCAATCATATGATCGCGAATTGTTGTTTTTTGATCACACAAGTATCTTCGGTCGTTTTTACCGGTATTGCACTGGGAAAAGAAGTCTATTCAGACTATGATCTCTCGCTGCTGAATGATCTGGCCCCCATCCAGAACGGAGGCACATCCTCCAGCCGCATTGCAGAGGAATGCAAAAATATTCTTCAGATACCCCTTCATGAATTGCGTCAGCCGCAAGTTGTTGTTGGAAGACGATCTTGGGCGTCAAATTGGCTGCCTTCAGGGTTTGATTAGGCCAACCTGCTTTCAGCCACTCCTGACGGGAATCTTTATTATTCTTTTCCCGACAGGAGTATTTTTGTTATTGCTTTTAGGAGGGGGATAATGGCATTAAAAAAGATAGAATGTAAAACCTAATTCTTCTCAACTGTTCATTTCATTAATTAATTGAATAAACAATTCCGTAATGATTGGATCAAACATTTTACCTGATTGAGCAACAATGTATTCCTTTGCTTCTGCATGTGACCAGGCCGGTCGGTAGCATCGGTCAGAACAAAGCGCATCCCAAACATCAATAACCGTGAAGATCCTTGCCGCAAGCGGAATTTCTTCACCTTTCAGCCCACGAGGATAACCCGATCCATCATAATGTTCGTGATGGCAAAATGGGATATCGATACTTTTCTTCAAAAATGTGATCGGGGAGAGAAATTCATGGGCGTAAATCGGATGTTTGCGCATCACCAGCCATTCTTCATCAGTCAGTTTACCCGGCTTGAAGAGTATTGGATCAGGTATGGCGATTTTACCAATATCGTGAAGCATTGCTCCCCTGCGAATTTCTGCCATTTCACTTTCTTTGACACCGCATTTTCTCGCAAGCTTAAGGGTCAAATCAACCACACGCTGTGAGTGACCTTCCATCTCTTTGTCACGCATTTCAATGGCTTTTGACCAACCTTCGATGGTCTCATCATAAATTTTGGTGAGTTGTTCATCTTTTTTGCCATTTTTCTTCTTTACTGCTTTGATTTTCAAGCCCTTTTGAATTACTTCCATGGCTGCTGAATGAGAAATCGCGGCAGTCCATTGGCAGACCTTGTTTCTTCCTGAGGCTTTTGCCCAATACATGGCCTGGTCCGCCAATGAAAGCAAAATGTCCAACGAACCATTTGCATCTGCGATATTGCAAATGCCTATGCTGATCGTTACTGAAACTTCATACTCATTCACTTTTACGATTCTTTTTTCGACCGTATCGCGCAAACGTTCAGCAATGGAATGAGCAGCATCTATTGTCGTATTGGGGAGCAGGCAGATAAATTCTTCACCGCCATATCTTCCAATAAGGTCGGTTTGCCTGAGTGTTTTTTGAATTTCTTCAGCAACGGCGCGCAGCACTTGATCGCCAACAAAATGGCCGTAAAGGTCATTGGTCTTTTTAAAATGGTCGATATCAATCATTAATGCCGAAAGATCATTTTGATTGGTTTGTGATTTGATAATTTCCGGTTGGGCAAATTCAAAGAATCCGCGGCGGTTATTGAGCTGGGTTAGCGGATCTATGATCGACAGATGATGTACTTCATCATAGAGATTTTCAAGTACGTCGCATTGGGCTAATAACAAATCGTGGATATTCACTAAACAGAAATAGTTTTCGTAAAGTTGTACGACCACAGGATCAAAGATCAAGTTCTTGTCTCTTGTCAGGGCAGTTTTTACTGCATCTTGAATAGAGGTTTCTCCGTCAATGACTAGAATTTGATGTTTCATTGTGTCGTAAAACTCGAGGATTGTTTTTCTTGAATAAACTTCCAACGCATATGGTTTACCCAGGATCTCAAAACAATGATTTCTTGAAAGCATGCCCAAAAACAATGCTCCAGATTTTAGGATGACACCGGGCCAGCTATTGTGGGTTTCAAAGATTTTGGCCACTTCGCGAACAGTCAAGCGAGCATCCACACAACAATCGATTAATACCAGATCCATAACTTTCATATCAACTGCCTGTTTGATCGGAACACCAATGGTTATGGGAAAAACTGTCTGCGTTAAAGAATCCTGAGTATTTATGATCACATTTAATCCTAGTCACGAGTTGTTTTGAATTACTTTAAAATTACAACTTCAATGTTAAATGATCACGAACCTTGTGTTAACAGTCGGTAAATAAAAATGGCTATTTGTTGTTCTCCGGCATTTTCCATTGCCAACCGTTGATCTCAGACAACAGGTGGTAATCTGTCAGGTCCAACTGCAGAGGGGTGATCGAGACGTATCCATCAGACAAGGCGCCGACATCTGTTCCCAGTTCGCTCACCCCGGTGGGCGAATCCCCGATGATCCAGTAATAGGGCTGCCCACGCGGATCGACGCGCGCATCCACTTTGTCGTGGTAAACGCGCAATCCCAGGCGGGTGCTGCGCAATCCTTTGATCTCATCCAGGGGTAGGAATGGCACATTGACGTTCAATAAAGTGTTCGTGGGCAGCTTGTATCTGATGAAGGCTTCCAATACAGAACCTGCAATCTCGGCAGCAGTGGAATAATCAATTGGACCAGGATGATGGTTTGGAGAATCCAACGATACGGCGATGGAAGGTATTCCCCAAATGGCAGCCTCCATAGCTGCTGTGACCGTACCGGAATATGTGACATCGTGGCCCAGGTTTGCATACGGATTGATACCGCTGACCACAATATCTATTTTGTCTTTTAAGAATCCGCATAATGCCAGGGCAACGCAATCAGAAGGAGCGCCATCGCTGGCAAAAGCTGTAAGGTTCTCTGCAAGATGCACCTCTTTCACTCTGACTGGCCGGTCGATCGTCTTGACATGCCCTGAAGCGGACCAATTTCGGTCCGGGGCGAGCACTGTTACAGTACCGAATTTCATCATGGATTGCGCCAAAGCCAGCAAACCTGGGGCTGTAATGCCATCATCGTTGGTTACAAGTATGTTCATTTTTATTCTCTCTCAACTTATATATTTGTGGCTGATACCCACATTAATAGCATAGTGTTTCAAGATTAAGCGATTGAGAATAAATTGTTAAAGAGTTGTAAAAGATCAGGATGTAGCAAGGTATAATAATTAAAAGGGCATTTCCCCACAGCTTGCTGTGAAAAGGGTTCGAAAATGTAGCCTCTCCCCTACCCCTCTCCATCCGCGGGATGGAGAGGGGTAGGGGAGAGGCCGGAGTTAAGGAAAATGTTACCAACTGATGCATGATAAATGAGCATGATACCCCGAAGCCTGATGCGGGGAGGATTTATCTAAAAAAAAACAGGTGTTTTCTCGAAGAACAAAACATGTTTTTCAAATTTGTCGATCAATGATTTTGATTTACCCCAACTCGTCCAGCACGCGCTGAACGGCAAAGCGTGCAGAGATCAGCGCATTGGGGATGCCTGTGCCGGGGTGCGTGCTGGCGCCCACGAAGAACAAATTGCGGTATTTCGCATGCCTGTTACGCGGACGGAACCAGGCAAGCTGCAGCAGGTCGTGGCATAACCCGTGGGTGGAGCCATTCACCAGGTTGTAGTGTTTCTTCCACGATGCAGGGGTATAAACGGCCTCAAACTTGAGGTGGTCATCGATATCTTTGACCCCCAGTTTGGCCAGGTGATCAAGTGCACTCTGCCGGGCCAGTTTTTCAGTTTCACCCCAATTCTGATTGACTCCCTCTTTCATGTGCCCAACCGGCACAATGGCGATCAGAGTGTCATTGCCCTCAGGCGCCATGCATGCATCCAGCCGGGCAGGGGCATGCACGTAAAGGTTGGGGTTCTCGGGGATGCCGTAGTGGTTGATGATCTGGTCGAAGTTTTTCTCATAGTCATTGCCGCCCAAAAAGAGTGTGTGGCCGGGCAGTTCGGAATAGACTTTATCCATGCCCCAGAAGAAGTTAATCGTGGAGCAGGAGTATTTCTTCTTCTCGAGTGAACTCACCAACGGATCGTTGGGCAGCAGTTCCTTGTAAACGTAGGGAAGATCCGCGTTGGCAAAGATCACATCCGCGGATAGTGAACGGCCATCATCAAGCACGAGACTGCGCGCGGAGTGGGCATCCACTTCGATGCGTTCCACTGCCACGTTGTATTCAAATTCCACGCCGGCTTTCAACGCCACTTCCATCAATGCTTCGACGATCTTGTACATGCCGCCCGAGGGGTACCACACACCATGTGTCAGTTCCGAATACGGCATGAGCGAGAAGGTGGCTGGTGCGTCAAACGGACTCAAGCCCATGTACATATCTTCAAACGTAAAGGCCGCTTTCAGGCGGGGATCCTTGAAGAAGGTGGACATGTGCTGATAATGTTTCATCAGAGGCTTCACCAGGTTGAGCAGGGGAATGTTGGCCGGGGTGAAGAAATCGGTCATCTTGCGGAAGTCTTTGCTGAGCAGGCGTTCAATCGATACGTTGTAATGGCGGTTGCCCTCCTGCATGTAGCGCAGAAAGCCGTCATAGCTGCCGGGTTCAAAGGCTTCCAACTGCTCGCGCATTTTCCTCATATCCGAAGTGGGGGCAAAAACGCTGCCGTCATCATAGATCAGGTCGTAGGTCGGGTCCACCCGGCGCAGGTCGAGCATTTCGCGCATCGAAGCGCCGAAGGTATTGAACTCGGATTCGATCAGCAGCGGCATGACCAGCAGGGTGGGACCGGTGTCAAATTCATGACCGTCGCGGCTGTAGCGGTCGCAGCGTCCGCCGGGCTTGTTGTTCTTTTCAAGTACGGTGACGTGAACGCCGTGTTGTGCCAGGTGAATGGCTGAAGTGATTCCGCCGAGGCCGGCGCCAATGATGAGTGCAGTTTTCGTGTTCATTCTTTGCCTTTATTTCAGGATAATGCTGCGCTGAAGGCTGAACCGTCAGCGGAATGCATTGTATTTCTTGGTTGATCAGTATGAGTGTCTGAGAAGCCAGCCATCCCGTTCGATGGTGTTGAGGATGGGCGTAAAGCAGGCGATATAGCTGTATCCGGCCAGGCGGCAGCGCAGGTTCTGCACCTTTGAGAGATAGCGCCGGCCGATGGCGAAATAATCCCTGGCCAACGCCACGCGGCTTTTGACATACTGCCGGTAGCCGTCTGAGTTAATGTCTTGCGGGGTAATGTGATACTGTTCCAATGCCTCGCTGGGGATGTTGTAATAGCCGGCTGCTATATCTTCATGAGTATCACGCAGCATGTGGGTAATGTGAGCCCCAGTGGCAGCCAGGTAGCGTGTCTCATCCTGCGGAGAGAAGCCGTCGTGCCCGATGTAGAAATGCAGGGCTTCTGTGACCGCAGTAGCCAGCGATTTTTCGTAATCAGTCAACTGCTGCTGCGTAATGACCTCGCCCCGGCGTTTGGCATCAAATACCATCACAGCCATCAGGTTGCGGATGTAGAGGCGCAATCCTTCACCTTTTCCATGATTACCACGGATCAAATCCACCAGCAGGTATTCCTCTTCGCACAGGTTGTGGGGGGGTGCGCTGCCTTCCACGCCGTAGCATTGGTCGATCAGGGCATTCTCCCGTTTTACAATGGCCATGCGTTCTGATCTGGTCAGCGATTCCTTGTCCAGTTGATCATCCAGCCAACGGAAGTAAGCGTAGGCTTTAAAGGCGTCCTCTTTTAACCCGTGATCCACGAAAAGCAGCACGGTATAGAAAGACTGCCGGCTTGAGGCGTAGGTGATCGACGAGGCCAGGTGCGGATTGACGTGCAAAATTTGTTCTTGGCTGAGCATTTTTAATCCGTGTTTTGTGATTGAAATCTGTAAATGTATACGCGTTTTCAGGGCTTTAGTTGCATTGCAACTATTTTTCTTATATTGTTTTTACAAGCAATAGAATGGCACTGATCGATGAACCTGCAAGCACAAACGGAGCCACGCGATGGATAAGAAGCCAGGCGCTGCCGACGGTTTTTTGGATGCTCATTAAAGCGCCAGTGGCGAATAGGGCAATGATACTTAATGCTGCCAAAACGATCAACGCGATGATAACGGGTTGAGCTGGAGCAATTTTCAAAAACTTGGCTATTGCAATAGCAGCCAGCACGACCGCCGCCGCCAGCAGTTTATGCAGGGTGAAGATCCCGGTGTTATAGGGTTTTCCGGTCTTGGTGACCCAAAAACCTGCTGCAACGGTTAAGACGAATAATATTATGGGGAGGATGAATTTTGAGACGGTCATTTGAAAATCCTTGGTTGAATAAATTTGAGTATGCCCACATTGGACAGGATTAAGCATAGCCGCGATTCAGGCAACCGGATATGATATTTTACGTATAGATTATGTCATTTGATGCTTTTATACTATTATATGGACATGGATAAAGAACTCTCTTCTGAACCCATCACTGTCTGCGTGACCGTCCTTTCTCAGATGTTCCTCTATCTTAAATCGAAGAACATCGACGCGGATGAGTTTTTGCGTTCCATCGGGGTTGAACCCGAGTCGGTCAAGGCGCCTGACAGCCGCATCCCCATTGATAAATACCTTTATATTCAGGAATCCGCGGCGGAATATGTGCTTGACCCCTGTTTTGGACTGCATATGGGCGAATACGCCGAGGCGGGCAGTTGGTCCATTTTGGGTTACTTGATGATGAACTGCGCCACCCTGGGTGAGGCGATGGAGAAATCCGGGCGCTATTCACGTATCATCGGCAACCTGATCGAAGCCAGCGCCCATTTACGTTTTACAAAGCTCAAGCTGGTGTTCAACACTCCCCCGCATGCACCCAAAATGTCACGCCACTGTTTTGAATCCACTTTCTCCAGCCTGGTGCGCATGGTGCGCAACCTGACCGGCAAGCATCTCAATCCAACTGAAGTGACCTTCATCTATCCCAAACCTGATTCTGTCAGCGAATACGAACGGGTATTCTGCTGCCCCGTCTTGTTTGGGCAGAAAGAGAATTCCATGACTGTGGAGTTGTCGCTGGGCAATACGCCCATTCTGATGGCCAACCCTGACTTACTGGCTTATTTTGAAGCGTTTGCCCAGGACTTTTTGCTCAACATGGATCGTCAAAAGGAGTTCACCCGGGCTGCCACCAAAGTCATCCTCGCCCACCTGGATGACGAGTCGTTGACCATCCAGAAGGTGGCTCGTGAAATGGCGCTCAGCGTGCGCACCCTGCAGAAACGTCTTGAAGAAGAGGATGTGATTTTTAGCGACCTGCTGAAAGATATCCGCGAGAAATTGGCCAAGAAATACTTGCGAGAAGATTACACGGTCGAGCAGATAACATATTTGCTTGGTTTTTCAGAACCAAGCGTGTTCCGCAAAGCTTTCAAGAAATGGTCCGGGGTAACACCGCGAGAATATCGTGAAGGGACATTTTCATTAGCGAATTAACCTATTACTAAGAAAAATAATAATAAAAATCTTGTCTTTGGATCAGAATAACAGACAAGATTTTTAAATCCTGTTTCCCGGTTCCTGCTCCCACGTATAATGGGAGCAGGGCGGGGTTCGGAGGAGAAGGTGCTTACCTTGCTTTGCTGATCACATAATTCACCATTAACGCTGGGATGTTCACCCCGGTTGTGGTGATGCTGTTGCGGAATTCCATGGTGTGATTGACTTCATTAACTGACATGCCGTTAGGAGACTCGAACAGGTCGATCGCCAGCAATCCGCCGCCGACCGCTTTTGCCGTCCGCCGGCACAGGTCTTTGATCTCATCGGTGAGCGGACAGTTGGTCGCCACCCCGCCGCGGGCGGTGTTGGTGATCCAGTTGGGCGAGGTGCGGTAGATGGCCGCGATGGGTTCGTCACCCACCACAAACGCGCGGATGTCGCGTCCGGGTTTATCGATGTATTCCTGTATGTAGAAGATGGAGTGAGCCACTCCGCCCAGCACGGCTTTATGTTCAATAATGGCTTCGGCGCTTGCGCGATTTTCCACCTTGGCGAGCAGCCGCCCCCACGAACCGACCACCGGTTTCAGCACACATGGATAACCCATGGCATCGCAGGCAGCCAGCGCGGATTCTTCAGAGAAGGCCATTAACACCCGCGGGGTGGGGATGCCGTCTTCGAGGAAAAGTTGGTGAACGGCAGCCTTGTCGTAGGCGCGGTCAGCGAGTTCGCGCGGGTTGATGC
>DAIEPS010000002.1 GCA_027348305.1 Anaerolineaceae bacterium
ACCGATAAATTCGTTCCCCAATTGGCAACCGAAGTTCCGACCCTTGAAAATGGTGGAATCTCTGCCGATGGCAAGACCTGGACCTTCAAGATTCGTACTGGTGTTAAATTCCACGAAGGTGGCGATCTAACTCCTTCTGATGTGGCCTACTCACTGCAACGTGGCATCCTCCAGGGTGGATATTCTTCTCCCCAATGGCTGCTTGCTGAACCTTTCTTGGGTGTTGGCAATGATGACATCACCATGATCGTGGACCAAGGCGCTTCTGCTGATAGCCGCGAAACCCTTATCGCCAATCCCCCGGATGTTCTGAAGAAAGCTTGCGAAACCGTAAAGGCCGCAATTGTTGCTGACGATGCCGCTGGAACTGTTACCTTGAACCTCGCTTCTGCATGGGGTCCTTTACTGCCCACCCTCGCCAATGGCTGGGGTTCAATCATGGACAGTGAATGGGTCAAGGAAAAAGGTGGTTGGGATGGTAGCTGCGATACATGGCAGAACTTCTATGGCATGACCTCCGCTGAAGATCCCTTCAGCCCGATTGCCAATGGAACTGGCCCCTACAAACTCGAAAAATGGACTCCTGGCGAAGAAACTGTCTTGACCAAATTCGATGGTTACTGGGGTACCCCCGCCAATATCAAGACCGTCATCCGCAAGGACATTGCTGAATTCGGAACTCGTTTCTCAATGCTCCAACAGGGTGATGCTGACATCATCTACGTTCCTGCAGAACAACGTCCTCAGGTTGACCCATTGGTTGGTGAGATGAGAGTCTTCGACCTGGCCAAGAACGTCTACAACGATCCTGTGGCAGTCTGCAAATACGACGAAACCGCCCTTGGACAGGCTAAATTCACCGCCTGCGCCGCTGGCGAAAAGGGTCTGGATCAACCCCTGCGCTTGAATATCGGCCGTCCTCAGCTGCAACAGGATGTTCTGATCTTCAACTTCAACATCCAGCCGTAAGATTTACGTAATACAAATATGCGGGAGCTTGAAAAAGCTCCCGCATAACAACTTTTATTTTTTGGAGTGAACCAAAAATTATTTGGTTTATTCCAAAATGTAAAAATCATGAGTTGAGGTGTGTCGATGACCAATTACATTATTCGTCGTTTGCTTCTGGTCCCCGTTTTATTGTTTGGCGTTACCATGATCATTTTCATGTTACTCCAAACGATGGGTCCTGTGGAACGCTCTGCCTTGTTTGTCAGGGACTTTCCAAAGAATGAGAAGCAGATTGAAGGAATTATCAGAAAATACGACCTGGATGCTCCTTTCTATGTTCAGTATAAGAACTGGATCGTGGGCAAGGTGGATCCAAATACTGGTATTCGAGAAGGTGGCATTCTTTTTGGTGACTTTGGATATTCTCGAACTGCATCGCAGCCAGTCATTGACATCATAAAAAACAGGTTCCCAAACACACTTGATCTGACCTTGTGGGCGGTTTTCCCGGTCCTTTCAGTGGGCATCTGGTTGGGTGTAAAAGCGGCCGTCCATCAAAACGGATGGATCGACCAGGCCGCCCGTGTTTTCAGTATTGTAGGCACATCTTTCCCGACATTCGTTTTTGGCCTGCTCTTTCTAATGATTTTTTACGCGAAATGGGGATGGTTCCCCCCCGGCAAGATGTCAGATTGGGTAAATCAATTGATCTACTCCAGCCAGTTCCATCAGTACACAAAACTACTATCCATTGATGCACTGCTTAACGGCAGACTGGATGTCTTCTGGGATGCGATAAAACACATGCTCCTTCCCATCCTGACACTTTCTTACATCTCCTGGGCCACCTTTGTTCGTGTGACGCGTTCATCCATGCTTGAAACCTTGCGCATGGAATACGTTGTAACGGCTCGTTCCAAAGGATTGAAAGAATCAGACGTGATCAACAAACATGCCAAACCAAACGCGATGATCCCCATCACGACGCTGGCTGGTTTTCAGGTAATCGCCTTGCTCGGTGGCGTTGTCATCACTGAAACCGTGTTCAATTATCCTGGTATCGGTCAAGCCGCAGCGGCAGCCGCCCAACAATTGGATGTGGTTACTGTTTTGGGCTTTGCACTTTTCAACGGTATGATTCTGATCACAGCCAACCTGGTTGTGGATATCCTTTATGGAATCATCGATCCTCGCGTACGGTTATCTTAACAAGGAGATTATTGATGAATAGCACAATTCCTGCTGGAGATAACTCCTTACTGAAAGAAACCGTTTCAGAACGCAAGATCACCTGGCTTGAACGTTTTCTTGGCCCTGAAAATTACCGCATCATTAAAGGGCTGCTTAGAACCCCGGCATCAGTCATGGGGTTCATCCTCATTTTTCTTTTCGTTTTGGTCGCGATCTTTGCACCAGTGATCGCGCCCCCTGTCAATAACGATCCGTACAAGATTCCACGTGACGGATTCTCAGCAGAACCGAAACCCATGGGTGCTGCGTGGAAACGAAACGTGCCTGAAGTTCCATTCTGGTACCACGCATTGACCGGCAAAGATAAATGGGTCCATTTGTTCGGAACCTCTCAAGGTCAGTATGATATTTTCTACGGCCTGGTCTGGGGTACAAGGACTGCATTTAAAACCGGCTTCATTGTGGTGGTTGCAACCTTTTTGATCGGCATTATTATCGGTTCGGTCTCGGCTTTTTATGGAGGGATCGTTGATAATATCATCATGAGGGTTGTGGATGTATTTATGACGTTACCCTTTATTCTGGCAGCAATGATCATGGCGGCAGTTTTGACCCCCGTCATAGGAAGGAGTCTGGTTCCTTCCATCCTCGCCTTGATCGCTTTTGGCTGGATGAGTTATGCCAGGATCATCCGCGGTGATATTCTCTCGGTCAAGGAACGTGACTATGTGCTGGCCGCACGTGTGGTCGGTGTGAAAGACAGCCGTATTCTGTTCAAACACATTCTGCCGAACGCAGTCTTCCCGACCCTGGTTTATGCTTCGTTGGCCATTGGTGATGTTGTGCTCAGTTTTGCCACCCTCTCCTTTCTCGGAATCGGAACTGAAGTGGGGTACGCCGACTGGGGCCAGATCTTGAGCTTCGCAAGGAACTGGATCACCAGTTTGACGCAGTATTGGTACATTGTGGTTTGGCCGGGTCTCATCCTGGTGCTGTTCGTCATGGGCTGGAACCTGGTTGGCGACGCTCTGCGTGATGTGCTCGATCCTCGTATGCGCGGCAAATCATAATATTCCTGGCTTACATCAGACCCCGGCTTAACCGGGGTCTGTCTTTTTAATCTCACTATGCTTTATAATCTGAGTGAGCGTTACTTTTGAGGAGAAGACAGATGGATTATCGTTATCGACAGATACTTGGCAAATTATCCCTGATCGCAATTGCGGCCGGTTTGGCTCTATCATCCTGCACGGCCACGAACAGTCAGACCACTCCAACTGAAGCGACTCCTGAACCTACAGTTGCGCCAACCCCCACAACCAAAGCCACCTCAAAATTGACGGTTTGCCTCGGGGAAGAACCCCAGACCCTTTATCTCTACGCCGGTTCAAGCCAGGCCATGTGGAGCGTGCTTGAAGCCATCTACGACGGCCCCATTGATACTAAAAACAACATGCCTGTTCCTGTCATCTTGAACGACTTACCGAGTTTGGAAAACGGCAGGGTCAAATTGCAATCAGCATCCGTCAGCCAGGGTGACAAGGTGGCCAACACCCAGGGAGATGTCGTGTCGCTGCAAAAAGGCGTCAAAGTCTTCCCTGAAGGCTGCACCATGGAATCTTGCGCCATTGAATGGGATGGTTCATCCGCGTTAAACCTGGTTCAAATGACTGCCGATTTCAGCCTGCTGCCCGGCATAAAATGGTCAGACGGCGAAGCGCTTACGGCAGAGGACTCTGTCTATTCATATCAACTCAGCGCCGACCCTGCAACCAAAGTGGTCAAGACCAACATTGACCGCACCACCGCTTATGAAGCCGTGGATGCCCAAACCGTAAAATGGACGGGAATCCCCGGCTACCTGACCACCAGGCCTTCCAGTTTCTTCTGGCTGCCGCAGCCAAAACACTTGCTTGAATCGCACACCGCCGAAGATCTCAACACCGCCGAGATCACCAATAAGACCCCCATGGGTTGGGGGGCCTACAAGATCGCAGAGTGGATCCCCGGAAGTGAGGTCCGCCTGGTCAAGAACCCCAATTACTTCAAATCGTCAGAGGGCTTGCCTAAATTTGATGAATTGGTCTACCGCTTCTTGCCGACCGTACCGAATGCCGACCTTTCTCCGCTCGTCAACGGCGAGTGCGACATTATGGATACTTCCACCGGACTGGCGGATCAGATCCAGACGGTTCGTGAGCTTGAACTATCAGGCAAGTTGACTTCCTATTTCAGTCAGGGCCCCGCGTGGGAAGCCATCAATTTTGGCATCAAACCGGCCTCTTATGATGCGGTATATAACCCTTATGAAGACCGGCCGGATTTCTTCAGCGACTTGCGCACGCGCCAGGCTTTTGCTTCCTGTATTAATCGCCCTGAGATAATCAAAGATGTATTGTTCAGTCAGTCGCAAATCCCGCCCACTTACCTGCCGCTCACCAATCCACTGGCTGTTCAGGGGCTGCCGGTGATCGGATATGACACTGCTGCCGGCATAAAGTTGCTTGAAGAGGTGGGTTGGCAAGACCAGGACGGCGACCCCAACACTCCGCGAACCGCGGTGGGTGTGGCAAATGTGTTCAACACGACACCATTTAGTATTACCTATTCTGTCTCAGACACCGCCCAAAACCGGCAAATCGCAGCGATCGTGGTGTCATCCATGAAAGACTGCGGTGTGGAAGTCACCCCGCAATTCCTTGATCCTTCCGAACTGCTGGCAGCCGGGCCCGAGGGTCCACTGTTTGGGCGAAAATTTGACCTGGCACAATTGGGCTGGTCCTCCGGGAATATGCCCTCCTGTTTCTTGTATTCCTCCTCTGAGATCCCTGCTGAAAGCAACGGCTGGCTGGGGACGCATTACGGCGGGGTCAACCTCACCGGTTATGCCAACCCGGATTACGACAAGGCATGCAGTGCAATGTTGAATTCCGGCCTGGATGCGGATACCTTCAACCAGAACAACCAGATAACCCAGCAGCTACTGGCAAATGACCTTCCGATGCTGCCGTTGTTCTACCAGGTCAAGGCTATGGCCTCACGGGTTGACCTGTGCGGTCTGGCATTGGATACCAGTGCTCGCAGCGGCCTCGGCAACATCGAAGCACTTGAAATTTCAAAGAGCTGCCCTGCGAAATAAGATGGCAGGCAAGCCGGCCGATAAAAAATAAGGTTGGCTTAACGCCCTTTTTTGTGTTAAAATCTACTTCGCGATTAAGGAGTATCCCTTGGGGCATGGTGCAATGGCAGCACACCAGACTTTGGATCTGTCTATCTTGGTTCGAATCCAGGTGCCCCAGCCTGAAACAGAGCTGTATCATAAAAGAATGAGAGAGGTCGCTGCTAATTAGTTTCGACCCGGAAGGCGAGCCAGCAAAGTTGCATCCATGCTGTTGCTCGTTTTTTTATCAACTGGCGGCTCTCGATAGGAGTGAAATATGAATATTAACACCATCATCCTGGCGGCAGGGCAGGGCACGCGAATGTTATCTGATCTGCCCAAAGTGCTGCATCCGGTCAATAATAAACCTTTGATCCTCTATTCCATCCAGGCTGCGAAGGCCGCCGGTTCGAATCAACCCGTTGTCATCATCGGCAATGGTGCAGATGCCGTGAAGAAGACCGTCGGCGACGGTGCGCGTTTTGTGCTTCAAGCCGAGCGCCTCGGCACTGCTCATGCAGTCATGGTGGCCGAAACTGAATTGAAAGGGCAGGGGGACCTGGTTCTGGTTATCGCCGGGGATATGCCCCTGCTGACCGAAGCAACTTTAAAACAGTTGGTGCAGCGCCAGGGCTCGAACAAGGGACCATTAACCATGGTAACCGTCCATTCCAAAAACCCACGCGGATTTGGACGCGTCTTGCGCGGCATGGACGGCGAGATCAGGGCGATCGTCGAAGAAGCCCAGGCCAGCGCAGATGAGCTCAAAATTGACGAATTAAATGTTGGAGCGTATTGTTTCAACTCAGATTGGTTGTGGCAAGCGCTGAAGAAAGTTAAGCTTTCTCCAAAGGGAGAATATTACCTCACCGACCTGGTGGGCATCGCCGTGACAGAAGGCAGCCGGGTCGATTCCATCCAGTTGGAGGATGAAGAGGAAGCCCTTGGGGTGAACAACCGCATCCACCTGGCGGAAGCCGAACGCATCATCCGTAGACGGGTGAACGAGGCCTACATGCTGTCCGGCGTCTCGATGATCGACCCCAATCAGGTGTATATTGAAGAGGGTGTTACCATTGGTAAAGACACTCTTCTGCACCCCGGCACGCGTTTGAGCCGCGGAACCATCATCGGCGAAGGCTGTGAGATCGGCCCAAATACCATCATTGACGCATCCACCATTGGCAGCCATTGCCATCTACTGGCTTCGGTGATCGAAGGGGCTGTCGTGGGAGATAATGTCGGCATGGGGCCCTTCTGCCACCTGCGCAAGGGCGCACACCTGGGTAATGGCGTGCATATGGGCAATTTTGGTGAAGTAAAAGATTCCACCCTGGCGGCCGGTGTGAAAATGGGACATTTCTCATATATCGGCAACGCCACCATCGGTGAGAACGTGAATATCGGTGCGGGTACCATCACCTGCAATTTCGATGGAGAACACAAGCACCCTACCGTGATCGGTGCGGATGCCTTCATCGGCAGCGACACAATGCTGGTGGCGCCGTTGAAGATCGGCAAGGGTTCCAAAACCGGCGCCGGTTCGGTGGTCACCCACGATGTTGCGGATGGCGAGGTCGTGGCAGGCGTACCTGCCAGAAAAATGAAGGCGAAGTAAGATGCTTCTTGCCTGGATTTTAGGCGGCGTTTTCTTGATCCTCGACCTGTTCTTTTCATTATTAAGAGCAGCCCTGGTCAATGTGCGCGTGCCCCAATTGCTTGAGCTGGGTAGCGATGACCCCCAGCAGCTTGAAGAAACCATTAGATTCCTGGAAAAGCCCCGGCTGCGAGCCACATTACGGCTTGTTGTGGCCTTGTGCCATATCCTGATTGCGGCTTGCGTCTGGTCGATCTGTTCATACAACCTTTCAAACCTGTCGTTGGGTGCCATAATCGGCATCCTGGCGGCTTTATTATTGGTCATCTTGATGCTTGAATTCACCACCGAAAGATTTCCGCTAAAAGACCCTGAAACCTGGGCTTTACGCTTAACCTCGGTCGGCCGCTTTATCGACGTGGTATTCAGCCCGATCACCAAAGCATTGGTCTGGCTTCAGGGTACCAATCACCAGGCCCAGCGCTCACTGGGTTCGGTCACTGAAGATGAGTTGAAAACATGGGTCGAGATGGGTGAACCTGAAGGGGATCTCGAGCCTGACGAACGCAAGATGATCTATTCGATCTTCCAGTTTGGCGAGACCCTCTGCCGCGAGATCATGGTTCCGCGTATGGAAGTGCTGGCATTGGAAGTAAAGACCCCTTTGAACCAGGCTATCAATGCGTTGATCGATTCTGGCCATTCACGTGTGCCGGTTTATGATGATGAGATCGATAACGTGGTGGGCGTGTTGTATGCCAAGGACCTGCTCAAGATCCATGGCAATACCAACGAGAAAGGCTCCATCAAGAAATTCCTGCGTAAGGCCTATTTTGTTCCGGAATCAAAGAAAGTGGATGAACTGCTGGCTGAAATGCAGGCTAACGGCGTGCACATCGCGGTGGTCGTGGATGAGTACGGCGGCATGGCAGGCCTGGTGACTTTGGAAGATATTGTTGAAGAAATTGTCGGCGAGATCCGCGACGAGTATGATCAAAGCGAAGAACTGCTGGTGCAAAAGATTAGCGATGACGAAGTCCTCTTTAAGGGGCGAGTTTCACTGGATGACTTCAATGATGCCATAGGTACACACCTTGATCCGGATATGACGGATACCCTGGGCGGATATTTCTATAGCGAATTGGGCCGCGTTCCCACCGAAGGCGATAGCCTTGAAGTTGAAGGCTGGCAATTGATCGTGGAAGAATTACGCGGACGCCGGGTTGGCAGGATCCGCGCAAAAAGGCAGCAGATCAACGAAATGGAGAGCATTTAATGCAGCTTACCCCTGACCTTCAAAAACAATTAATTGAAACGGCCATCCAGGTACGCCAATGGTCGTATGCACCATATTCCAAATACAGGGTGGGTGCATCCCTTTTAACCGCCTCTGGCAAGATCTATGACGGTGCAAACATTGAGAACGCTGTTTATCCTTTAGGATTATGTGCCGAAAGGGTGACACTATTTAAAGCTGTTTCTGAAGGTGAACGCGACTTCACAGCAATGGTTATTGCCACTGAAAATGCAGGCATGCCATGTGGCTCCTGCCGGCAGGTTATGGCTGAATTCGGTTTAACCATGCGAGTGATCATTGTAGATGCGACGGGCAAAATCCATCATGAATCCACTGTCGCGGACCTTCTTCCCGGAGCGTTTACACCTAAAGATCTGATCTGAGGCACAGGTGCCTAAAGCGGAAAGAACCCTGCGGGTTGAAGCCATCGTGCTGCACCACACTAACTGGGGTGAAGCCGACCGGCTTTTGACCGTTTTCACCAAGTCTCACGGCAAACTGCGCGCGATTGCCAAAAGTGTACGTAAAATGCAGTCCCGCAAGGCAGGGCACCTCGAGCCTTTCTCTCATTGCACCCTGATGCTGGCAAAAGCCCATGAACTTTGGATCGTGACCGACGCCGAAACCATTGACGCTTTTTTGCCGCTGCGCGAAGATCTGCAGTTGATGACCCGCGCCGCTTATGTCATCGAACTGCTTGACCGCTTCACCTTCGAAGAAGGCCAGAACTGGCAGCTTTACCAACTGGTGGTCGATACCCTGAACCGTTTGTCTGAGAACGCCGATAGTTTCGTACCGCTGCGCTACTATGAGATGCGCCTGCTCGACCTATTGGGTTTCCGCCCCATGTTGTTTGAGTGCGCGAACTGCCGTAAAGAGATCCAGGCCGAGGACCAATTCTTTTCCGCTGAACAGGGCGGGGTGTTGTGTCCGAATTGCGGGGCGAGGAGCGATAATTCACGTCTGATCTCCATGGATGCACTGCGTTTCTTGCGTCATTTTCAACGCAGCGACTTTAAGACATCACTCAAAGCCAACCCATCCCCAAAAACCAGGGCAGAGGTTGAGGCACTGATGAACCATTATTTGACCTTTTTGCTCGAGCGGAAATTGAACACCCCTGAATTCTTCAAACAAATTCAAAATTGAAATACGAAACCCATCCCAATCCATTCAAATCAATACCCGTCAGGGTATAATTGGAACACTTAAAAATTTGCCGCAAGCGCGGGAGGTTGTATGAAAGAACCCCTTGATTTCCAATCCGTGATCATGACCCTGCAAAAATTTTGGGCAGACCAGGGCTGTCTGATCTGGCAGCCTTACTACAGTCAGATCGGCGCCGGTACGATGAACCCCGGAACCTTTTTGCGTGTTTTGGGCCCTGAACCCTGGAACGTGGCTTACGTGGAACCCTCCATCCGCCCTGATGACGGACGCTACGGCGAAAACCCCAATCGTTTTCAACAGCATTATCAGTTCCAGGTCATCCTTAAACCTGATCCCGGCAACCCGCAGGAACTGTATTTAAAATCCCTCGAAGCGTTGGGCATCAACCCGCGTGAACACGACATCCGTTTCGTCGAAGACAACTGGCAGCAGCCCGCTTTGGGCGCCTGGGGTCTCGGCTGGGAAGTCTGGATGGATGGCCAGGAGATCACCCAGTTCACTTACTTCCAGCAGGCTGGCGGTATCACCCTCGACCCGGTGTCGGTGGAGATCACTTACGGTCTCGAACGTATCACCATGCCCCTGCAGCGCATCCCCCACGCGCGCACCATGAAATGGAACAAGAATCACACCTACGGCGATATCAACTTCCAGGGCGAAGTGGAGCACAGCAAGTATTACTTTGAGATCGCTGATGTAGACCGCATGCGCCAGCTTTATACGCTCTACGAAGCCGAAGCCAATGAAGCCTTGAAAAACGGACTAGTGCTGCCCGCGCACGATTACATCCTCAAGTGTTCACATACTTTCAACATTCTTGATACCCGCGGCGCCGTGGGTGTCACCGAGCGCCAGGCGCTCTTTGGACGTATGCGCGAAATGGCGCACCGCAACGCTGAAGCCTACGTGGAGCAGCGCCGTGGGCTTGAATTCCCATGGCTGGATGAAACTGCTACTACCCCAACCAAAGCAGTCAAGAAAGCCGCCAAACCCGCCCTGCCGACCGGACCTGCGCCCTTCCTGCTCGAAATTGGCACCGAAGAACTGCCTGCCGCCGATCTGCAATCCGCGTTGGAGCAGCTCACCGAGCGTGTGCCTGCCTTGTTGGAGGAACTGCGCCTGGCTCATGGAGAGATCAAGGTTCTCGGCACTCCTCGCCGTTTGATCGTTTATGTCGAAGGGCTCGTTGATCAACAGTCTGAACGCACCACAGTGGTCAAAGGACCGCCTGAAAGCCGGGCGTTTGATACAACAGGCCAGCCTACCCGCGCCCTCGAAGGTTTTGCCCAGGGTAAGGGGGTCAGCGTCAAAGACCTTGAAGCCCGCGAGATTGACGGCGGCCGCTACATGGTCGCACTGGTAAAAGAAACCTCCCGTGCGGCTTACGATGTGCTGCTTGAAGCGCTGCCCACGCTGGTGGCCGGGATCAAATTTGACAAGGTCATGCGTTGGAATTTCACCAATGTAGCCTTCTCTCGCCCCATCCGCTGGCTGCTGGCCATGCTGGGCACTGCCTCCATCCCCTTCGAATACGCCGGCCTGACCGCCGAAGCCGTCACTCATGGTCTGCGCTTCATTGAACCGCAGGAACTGCCTGTGAAGGACGCGAAAGATTACTTTGCCCAATTAAAGGCCCAGGGCATCATGGTGGACCCGATCGAGCGCAAAGAGACCATCCGCGCACAGGTTTACAAGATCATGGCTGGCGTAAACGCCCTCGAGAAAGTGGATGAAGACCTGCTTGATGAAGTCAATACCCTTGTCGAAGCCCCCACCGCGTTGTTGGGGTCGTTTGACGCCGCCCACCTGTCTGTACCCACCGAAGCCTTGATCTCGGTGATGAAGAAGCATCAGCGTTACTTCCCTGTGCTCAGCAAAGATGGCAAACTGATGCCCCATTTCATTGCCGTGCGCAACGGCGACAAGCAGGGTCTGGATGTGGTCACCGACGGCAACGAACAAGTCATCCGCGCCCGCTTTGCGGATGCCAACTTCTTCATCAATGAAGACCTTAAACACAAACTCTCAGACATGCTTGAAAAACTGGGCACTCTGACCTTCCAGCAGAAGCTGGGTTCCATGCTCGACAAGTCCATCCGCATTCGCAAGATGGTTGAAGTACTCGGCCCGCAGTTGGGGTTGTCGGCTGCTGAGCAGCAGTCCGCCCTGCGCGCCGCGGAACTTTGCAAGGCCGACCTGGTCACCCACATGGTGGTTGAAAACACCTCCCTGCAAGGGGTAATGGGCCGCTACTATGCGAGATCTTCAGGTGAAACTGAAGAAGTGGCGCAGGCGCTATTTGATCACTACCTGCCGCGTTTCATGGGCGATTCCGTGCCCCCCACCAAAATTGGGCTGGTCATCGGGCTGGCCGATCGTCTGGATTCGCTGGCCGGGTTGTTCGCTGCCGGCCTGGCACCCACGGGCACCAAAGACCCCTTTGCGCAGCGCCGCACCGCCTTGGGGTTGGTACAGTGCCTTACTGCATTCGATCTTGATTTCGACCTCAAATCAGGTCTTGAATTGGCTTCACGGAACATGCCCATCACCGTAACCCCTGAAAGCTTGCAGGCCAGCCTCGATTTCATCGTTGGCCGCCTCAAGAACAGCCTGACCGACCAGGGTTTCCGCTATGATGTGGTCGATGCGGTACTTGCCGAACAGCACTCCAACCCGGCGGGCGTCATCCGCGCAGTGCGTGAATTGAGCGCCTGGGTGAACCATGCGGATTGGGCGACAATCCTGCCGGCATACGCGCGCTGCGTGCGGATCACCCGCGACCAGAAATCCGTCTTTGTGGTGGACCCTGCCAATTTTGAAGAAAAATCAGAAGAGGCGTTGTTTAAAGAGATCGAGAAGGTTGAAAAACTCTCCCGCAAAGCGGGTTCAGTGGATGACCTGATCAAGGCTTTCCAGCCCATCATCCCGGCGGTCAACCGGTTCTTTGACGAGGTATTGGTGATGGCCGAGGACGAAAAGGTCCGCTCCAACCGCCTGGGAATCCTTCAGCGCATCGCTGCCCTGGCCAAAGGCATCGCGGATTTCTCGTACCTGGAAGGTTTCTAAACTGAAAAACCGGTTAAGGTGGATTTGCTCAACCCTTTTTGGATTGCAGGATAAAATTAACCTTACCTTATGACAGCAGTAGATGAAATTAAAGCACGCCTGGATATCGTGGATATCGTCTCAGAGACCGTAAAACTGAGACGATCTGGCCGCAGTTACACCGGCTTCTGCCCATTCCATCCCAATGCTAAAACGCCCGCCTTTGCGGTATTTCCCGAATCAGGCACCTGGAGGTGCTTCGGGCAATGCAACGAGGGCGGCGATATCTTTAAGTACATGATGAAGCGCGAAGGCTGGGATTTCGCCGAAACCCTGAAACGCCTGGCCGAACGGGCTGGTGTCACACTTGAAACATTCACCCCCGAACGCAAAGCCGCGGAAGATGAATACGAACGTCTGCGAGAACTGCTCGAAGAAGCCGTCAATTTTTATCAATTCCAGTTGCTTAAGACCCCTGCCGGTCAGCCTGCGCTTGATTTTCTCACCCGGCGCGGGGTGACGCTGGAAACCATTCAAACCTTTGGCCTGGGATATTCCCCGGCGGGTTACGACAGTATGGTTAATCATTTCAACGCCAAAGGATATTCCACTGATGACCTGCTGGCAGTCGGCCTGGTTGTTCCGCGCGAATCCGGCGGGGTGTATGACAAATACCGCAACCGGGTGATGTTTCCCATCCGCGATGCGGCCGGCAAGATGGCCGGTTTTGGCGCGCGGATCCTTGATCCCAACGACATCCCCAAGTTTTTGAACTCTCCGCAGACTGTGCTATTCGACAAAAGCCACTTGCTTTATGGGTTGAATTTCGCGCGCAAGCCCATCCGTGCACAGGATCAGGTGGTCATCGTTGAGGGTTACCTGGATGCCATCATCCTGCACCAGGCAGGCTTTGATAATACGGTTTCTCCCATGGGTACTGCCCTTAACGAAGACCAGTTCAGGCTGCTGAAAAAGTTCACGCGGCGCATCGTCCTTGCCCTGGATGCGGATGCGGCAGGCGAAAAAGCCACCCTGCGCGGCCTTGACCTGGCGCGCAATGCTCTCGATCACGAGACCGAACTGGCTTTTGATGCCCACGGGCTGCTGCGGCATGAAGCCCGCCTGCAGGCTGATGTACGTGTGACCACTATCCCCGACGGCATGGACCCTGACGAAGTTGTCTTGCGTGACCCTGATGAGTGGCGCGCGATCCTGGCGGCAGCCAAGCCGATCGTTGTGCACGTTATGGAAACCCTGGCCAAAAATCAAAACCTTGAAGACGCCAAGGTGAAAACCGCTGTAGCCGCCCAGGTGTTGCCGCTGATCGAAGATGTGCCTTCCGCCATTGAAAGAGATACCTACCGCCAGCAGCTTGCCCGCCTGCTCAAGGTGGATGAACGCTCCCTATTGGGCAGCCAGAGAGTGCAGGAAAAGCCGCGCCGCCGAATTCAACGTGTGGATGAACCGGTGCAGCAGCGCGCCGCAAAACAGGATGGATTTGGCGAAGACCGGCGCATCTCGAACCTTGAAGCCCACTGCCTCTCTCTTTTACTTCAGCAACCGCACCGATTCTATGAATTGGAGCGAGCATTAAAGAAGTGTGGCTTGGATAAGGTCAGCCTGTCTGATTTTGACAGTTCCGATCACCAGATCATTGCGGATGCCTTGTTTAAAGGGTTGGCTCAAGACGAACACGAAACCACCCACTACATTCAAAAGAATATTCCTGAATCGCTGGCTGAGCGCTTCACCCAGCTTTCAAGCCCCGGCACGATCACCGAGAAGAATGAAGATAAGTTGTTTGAAGACCTGCTGCGTACGCTGATCAATTTAAGACTTATCCGCATCAATGCCCTGCTGAACCAGATCAGATTCATCCAGTCAGACGAGGAGAACCAGGAACTTGACAAAACTGATTTGCATTCTTTGACATTAAAATATACAATTGCCAGAGGCAAGTTGGATATGGCGCTTGCCAAACCGCCCAACACGATTTGATTTTTTAAGATTATGGTATAGTTAACCCATGCCCCAAACGCCGACTAAAAAAACGACTGATCCTGCAAAAACAACAAAATCCTCTTCCGCCAAGCCAAAAACTTCGGCGAAACCAGCAACCGCCAAAAAGGCTGGTAAAAGGACCTCCGGGATAAAAATCCCGCTGGGAAATGAGTCATTAGACGACGACTTGCTGGCCAAGCAAGAGCCGGACGAAAGTTCTCTCGCTCAGGCTCGTGAAGAGTGGGGCGAGATCGTCGCTGAAGACCCATTGGAGATTCTTGAAGATCCAAGCATCGCGCTTGAACTCTCCGAGGACCCCGTCCGTCTCTACCTGAAAGAGATCGGCCAGATCCACCTGCTGGATGCTGATTCCGAATTCCGACTCGCGGCACGCATTGAGGCATTGGTCAGGGTGGATACCCTGGCGAATCATTCGCAGCCCGGGATCGGCGCTGTTGGTCATTCGCATGCCTTGTTTGTCGGGATCATTGAAGACCTGGTTACCTCGTGGACGCGTCTGCAGGAAGATGTTGCGCGCATCGGCCACACCGAATGCCCTGATCTGGCTTTGACCCTGGCTGAATCGCAATTATTACGGCGTACCTGGCAGGCTGAAGTGCCGTCTTATCTGCGCACCTACCTTGATAACGGCCGGTGGGGTAAAGACGCCATCTGGGAAGAACTGGTCAGGCACGCCTACACCCTCTTTTTGGGCATGTACCTATTACCTGAACCCGTCTCCGAAGCTCTTTTATCCAGGTTATCCAAATCGGACGAAATGCCCGATATGAATTGGTTCAAAAAGCAGCTTCCGAGCGATGATGTGTTGTTGGCCGAAATGGATGGCATCAAACGCCGAGCCGAAGAAGCCAACCAGACCCTTATCCGCGCCAATCTCAGGTTGGTTGTGAGTATCGCCAAGCGCTATCTTGGCCGAGGTATATCCTTCCTTGACTTGATCCAGGAAGGCAACCTTGGTTTATTGCGGGCTGTTTCGAAATTCGATTCCACCCGTGGATTCAAGTTCAGCACCTATGCCACCTGGTGGATCCGACAATCGATCAGCCGATATATTGCTGAACACGCCCGCACCATTCGCATCCCGGTGCATCTCTTCGAGGCCATTACCCGCATCCTGCGCATCCAGCGTTCTTTGGTGCAGGTGCTTGGCCGTGAACCGACCCAGGAAGAATTGGCGCTTGAAAGCGAATTAATGTCCACTGAAGATGCGGCCTCCATCAAAAAGGCCAGGCAGACCAACCAGCCCATCGACAGCGAACTGCAAAAACGCTGGACCTGGGCGACGGTAAAAGTGCAGCGCATTTTGCAATCTGCTGAAGAACCCATCTCACTTGAACGGCCTGTAGGCGACGAAGAAAGCAGCCAGTTGGGTGATTTTATTGAAGATGATGACGCCCTCGAACCCATGGATGCTGCCGCGCGCGAAATGCTGCGTGAACAGGTGCAGAATGCCCTGGCGGCTCTGTCTGAACGCGAACGGCAGGTGCTTGAACTGCGCTTCGGTCTGATCGACGGCAAGGATCATACCCTCGAAGAAGTCAGCCGCTACTTTAATGTCACCCGCGAACGTATTCGCCAGATCGAAGCCAAGGCGCTGCGCAAATTGCGCCACCCAACCCGCAGCCGGCATTTGCGCGAATATTTGGGTTAAAGAGTGTATGGTGTTTATCCGATAATATTTAAGCAAGGCTGACATCAGCATCTTATTCTGTGCTTGCATATCATATTTATCCATGTTATACTTGCATTTACCAGTAATTAAAAGAGTGTGTATTTGGTTGACCTGTATCTAAGCGGGGGAACAGGTCGCCACAAAAAAATCCCTTATCAAAAATTTAAAATATTTCCAGTAAACCCTGTTCAATCAGGGAAGAATGACATAATTCTATTCATAAATCACGGGTGAAAAATAAATGAAAATAATTGAGATGGAAAGCGCACCGCTTAATTCGCTGCGTCAGATTGCAACCGACTTAAACATCCCCAATGCGAACAGACTTAAAAAAGAAAACCTCATCATTCAAATTCGCCGGGCCGAAGCTGCCGCGGAGGGTATTGAAGTTCGCGGTGGTGTCTTGGAGATCACCCCTGAAGGGGTTGGTTTCTTGCGCACCAACTATTCCATCGGTCCCGATGATGTCTATGTATCACAGGCCCAATTGCGCCGTTATGAACTGCGTATGGGCGATTTTGTCATTGGCGTGGTCAGGCCTCCCCGTGATGCAGAACGCCATTACGGCTTGTTAAAAGTGGAAACCGTTAACGCGGTCAGCCCGGACGAGATCCACGTTCGCAAAACCTTTGAATCATTAACGCCAATATTCCCCGACAAGCGTTTTGATCTTGAAACAGACCGCTCCATTCTCTCGTCACGCTTGATCAATCTGATCGCTCCGATTGGTCGCGGCCAGCGTGGAATGATTGTTTCGCCGCCTAAAGCAGGTAAAACCACCATCCTCAAGCAGTTGGCCAATTCCATCACAGCCAACAACCCTGAGATCCATCTCATTATCGCCCTGATCGGCGAGCGCCCTGAAGAGGTCACCGATATGGATCGTTCAGTGGATGCTGAGGTGGTCGCGTCCACCTTTGACGAACCGGTAAGCAGCCATGTTCGTATGGCTGAGATCACACTCGAACGCGCCAAGCGTCTTGTCGAGATCGGTCGAGATGTGGTAATCTTAATGGATTCGCTCACCCGGCTGGCACGTGCTTATAACCTGGTGGTGAATCCGTCAGGCCGCACCCTGTCTGGTGGTATGGATCCCTCGGCGCTTTATCCGCCAAAGAAATTCTTTGGCGCAGCGCGTAACATTGAAGAAGGCGGATCTCTGACCATCATCGCCACCGCCCTGGTGGATACAGGTTCACGTCTTGATGATGTGGTGTATGAAGAGTTTAAAGGCACCGGCAACATGGAATTGCATCTTTCACGCCGTCTGCAAGAACGCAGAATCTTCCCGGCGATCGACATTGAACGTTCGTCCACCCGCCGTGAAGACCTGCTGCTTGGGCCAGACATTCTTTCCAGGGTCTGGTTGGTGCGGCGCATGTATCTGCAAATGATCACCCCGCCCCCTGGCGGAGCAGGAATGGATCCCGCAGTGGCTACTGAGGCCATTTTGCAGCGTATGGCAAAGACCAAAAACAACCTGGAGTTTTTGGAGAACATTACGGAGGACTAAGTGAGTAGGAATGCCAAAAATCAAGAGGCTCCGGAGGTTGAGACTCCGAAAGCGGAAACTCCAAAAGTGGAGAATCCAAAAGTCTCAAGATCTCCGATCGATTGGGGAACGGTGCTCTCATGGGGTGTTACAGGATTAATGGTGGCTGGTTTAATACTGGTGCTGTTAAAAGTAAATCCCTTTAAGTCTGACACTGCTGTCACTGAAAACATTGATCAGAATCAATCGTTAAACATTCCCCTGCCCAGCCTTGCATCCGGGCTGCCGGTGGATGAATTGATGCGAATCGCGAAAATTGACACCACTGTGCCCGAAGGGGTGCGGCAGTTCGCGGTCAAATACACCGTCCAACCTGGCGACTCACTTTTTATGATCGCCAAGATCTACGGTGTTACTGCTGAATCCATCTTGTGGGCAAATTATGATCTGCTCAATGATGACCCAACCTTCCTCAAGGAAGGCTGGGTATTAACCATTCCACCAACCAACGGCATCTACTACAAGTGGAAGTCAGGTGACACCATTGAGAAAATTGCCGAAAAATATCACACCGACCCTGAATCGATCATCACCTGGCCGGGCAACCACCTGGATGTCTCCAACCCGGTGACAGATAATCTTACCGACGTGAACGTCATGATCCCAGGTGGATATCGTGACATGGTATCCTGGATCCAGACGGTCAATTTTGCACCAAGGTCAGGCGCCACCCAATCCATTGCCGGCCCCGGCGGTTGTATCACACCAGAAACCGGGCCGGTGGGCGCAGGATTTTTCCAATGGCCGACTGCCAACCATTATCTTTCAGGCTTTGATTTCGCCAGTTACCATCTCGGCATCGATATCGCCGCGGGGGAAGGATCCGCTGTGGTTGCTTCTGATGCAGGAACTGTGGTGTATGCTGGTTGGAATGACAGCGGCTACGGCAACCTGGTGGCAATCGATCATAACAACGGGTATAAGACCATCTACGCCCATTTAAGCCAGTTGTTTGTTAAGTGCGGCGACTCGGTGAGTTCGGGCCAGATGATCGCTTTATCGGGTAATACCGGCAAATCCACCGGCGGACATTTACATTTTGAGATCCGCAGTGGAAGCAGTTTTGTGAATCCCTGGACGGTACTGCCTTAAAAGCCAAAAGTAATTGTTTTAGACCCCCGCATTTTTTTTGAAACCGCGGGGGTCTTGTTAAGCCGCCTTGTCGGGATTGGACGAGATATGGTAACCTTAATCGTCCGCTGAATGGGTTGGTAAACACCGATAACCTGTTTTTGAAAACCGTCAGGGAGGACAATTTGAGTGAAATAATCAAAACTCATGAGGCTCCAGAGGTAGAGACGTATAAGGGCTCAAGCTCTTCACGCGATTTGAAAGTTGTACTCTCATGGGTGTTAACGGGCTTGATCGTCGCCGGGGTAACCCTTTTCATGCTAATATCCCATAATATCAAAAAAGATCCCCTGGTCGCTGACACTAACGATCCAAATGATGCTCAAGCTGTTCCGCTGCCGGAGCTCGTGACAGGGCAGCCTGCAGAGGGTCTATTCCGTACTGCAAACATTAAGACAGACGCGCCTGAGGGGGTTCGGCACAATGCGGTTAAATACACCGTTCAACTCGGTGATTCCATCTTCGTGATTGCCGAGAAATTCAAGGTGACCGCGGAATCCATACTTTGGGCTAATTACAATTTGCTCAAGGATGACCCCACCATCATTATTGAGGGCTGGAAGCTTACCATCCCGCCCACCAACGGCATTTATTACAAGTGGAAGGAAGGCGACACTATCGAAAAGGTCGCTGAAAAATATTACGCCGATCCGCAGAAGATCATCACCTGGCCAGGTAACCTGCTGGATGTGTCAAACCCGAACACTGATAAACTAGCCGGACTGAACGTTATGATCCCCGGCGGGTACCGTGAGTTGGTACCCTGGATAGAGGTATTGCCTTTTGCGCCGCGGACTGGCGTATTGCGCGTGGTTGCCGGCCCCGGAGGCTGTGAGGCACCGGCTTATGGCCCGATCGGTTCGGGAGCCATGATCTGGCCGGTCTGGAATAACGAGCTCTCCGGCTTTGGCTATTCTTCATATCATCGAGGTGTTGACCTGGCGGCCGGTGTTGGCACGGCCGTGGTCGCCGCGGATAACGGCACCGTCATCTATTCCGGCTGGAATGACAGTGGCTATGGCTACCTGGTCGAGATTGACCATAATAACGGTTATTCGACCGTCTATGCCCACCTCAGTGAAGGGACTCTGGCTGTAAGATGCGGTGATTCGATCAATCAAGGTCAATTTATAGCGCTGTCTGGCTCAACCGGAAAATCCACTGGCGGACATCTTCATTTTGAAGTCCGCTACAACGGTGGCTTTGCCAACCCATATTCTGTTATTCCATAATTTATTAGACCCCCGCGGTTTTGATGATTAGAGCGAATCTTAATAATCAAACCGCGGGGGTCTAGGTGCATTAGCCTGATAAAACCAGAGGGTCCTTAATTTTTCTGGTGCATTGACGAACGAAAAACCTTATGCTATCATGAAAGCGTTTTCATTAAAGCCAGAGGGAAGCAACCTATGAATGGGAAAAAAGTACCAACAATTTTTGATGTGGCAGAACTTTCTGGCGTCAGCATCTCAACTATTTCGCGTGTGATCAACATGCCTGAAAAGGTGAATTTAAATACACGTCAAAGAGTGTATGAAGCAATTGATAAACTGGGGTTTGTGCCTCAGGCTGAGGCACGTGCCCGTGCTTTACGTCTCAAGGGAAGGATCGGCGTCATCACTCCGTTTTTTACAGCACCGTCGTTCGTTCAGAGATTGAGGGGCATTGCCGGGTCACTTTCCAAAGAGAATTATGATCTTGTGATCTACACCGTGGATTCAAACAACAGGCTGCAAAGCTATCTTTCGTCTCTACCCCTCACCGGCAATCTTGATGGTCTGGTGATCATGTCTCTTCCCGTTGCAGAACCTGATGTAAAGCGGCTTGTTGAGCATCAACTCCCGACAGTGTTGATCGAATTTCCGCACCCCCATTTAAACAGTGTGGAGATCAACGATGTTGAAGGGGGCAGGATGGCTACGGAATACTTGATCAAAAAAGGGCATCAAAGGATCGCTTTTTTAGGGGATACTGACCTGCCGGAATACTCGATCCATCCAGTTAACTTAAGGTTGAAAGGGTTCAGGCAGGCACTTAAACAGGCGAACCTTGAGATACCAAAAGAGTTTGTGAGACTGGCTCCTTATGACCAGGAAGAAGCCCGTATTATTGCCAAAGAGTTGTTGGATATGGAAAATCCTCCAACTGCTGTATTTGCCGCCACGGATTATCAGGCGCTGGGGGTGCTGAAGGCCGCCCGACAGCTTGGGATTAAAGTGCCGGAGCAATTGGCAGTGATCGGTTTTGATGATCTCGACATGGCCGATTATGAAGATCTCACAACTGTTCAGCAGCACCTGGATGAATCTGGGCGAATTGCAATTGAAATATTATTATCCCAGATCGCCGATCATTCTCGTCCAATTCAACACGTAACACTTCCCCTAAAAGTCATTGAAAGACTGACTGCTTAAAATTGCTTATTGCTTTTAAGTTTGGTTTATGTTATTCTTGGTATGAAAGTGTTTTCATGCAAACGTTTTACTAAATCTCCCTGTTGATGTATGAGTATAGAACAGACAAATCTTGATCAGTAATTTGAGGAGGTGAAATACTTCACAAATCTACCAAAAATTTCCAACTCTATTGAACAATAAAACCAAAAGGAGAAGAAAATGAAAAAGAATGTTATGAAATTGCTTGGCTTGATACTGATCAGCAGTATGCTCTTGGCCGCCTGTCAACCTGCTGCGACGGCTACCCCTGCTGTTGAAGCTACTGCAGCCGCAACTGAAGCACCTGTTGTTGCGACAACAGCAGCTCCAACCGAAGCCCCTGCAGCCACCACACCTGGTTGCGGCACGGATCCTGTGGTCCTTAAAGCAACGTTTGAAACGGGTTTTGATATTCCCTTCAAACTTGCTGAAGAGTTCACCAAACAATTCCCGAATGTAACCTGGGATATCAGCCAGGATCAATTCGCTAATTTGATCACTTCCACTCCGCTTGTGCTTGCGAGTGACAATGCTCCTGACCTCCTCCGCCTGCCCACCATGGTTTCCTTCGCCAAAGATGGTCTGCTCATGAACCTCGATCCATACGCCGCAGCTTTTGGATGGAATGACTGGCCGGTACCTCAGCTCAATCAAAACCGCATTGATGCCGATGGTGTCCGTGGATCTGGTACGCTTTATGCGATGGGACTCAACTACAGCCTCACGGGTGTTTTCTATAACAAAAAATTGGCCGCTCAGATCGGTATGACCGAAGCACCCAAGACGGTTGCCGAATTTGAAAGCCTGCTCGCCGCAGCCAAAAAAGCTGGTCTTCAACCCATCATGATGTGGGGTAGTGCCAAAAGTGGTATGGGCCTCGCCTTCCCACTTCAGCAGTTGATGGCTGCTTATGGTCCTGTTGGTCCGATCAATGAATGGATCTTCGGCAAAAAAGGTGCAACGATCGATACTCCGACAAACCTCATTGCTGCTCAACATCTCGAAGAGTGGATCAAGGCTGGCTATTTCCCTGCTGACATCAACGCCATTGAATACACTGATGCCGCCGCCCGCTTTGGAAAAGGCGAGGGTGTCTTTACCTTCAACGGCGACTGGCAAAACGCTGGTTATGATAAAGATTTGCCCGGTAATGTCGGTTTCTTCTTGATGCCCCCCGCTGAAGCTGGTGGTAAATATGCTGCAATGTCTGCCCCATTGACCTTTGGCATTGCTGCCAAAGCCAAACACCCTGATTGCGCCGCATTCTTCCTTAACTGGGTTGCCACAAACGACGAAGCGCGTAAAATTGATGTAGCCATCGGTGGTTCAAACCCCGGTGGACCTGCTGGCGCCACAATGCCGGCAGTTGCTGCTGGTTCAGTCACCGCTGAAACCCTTGCTGCCGGACCTGTGATGGGTGCCGATGGTGGTGCAATGGACTTTATCGCCAACGCAACCAGCTCGATCTTTGCCCAGGGTTGGACCCCTGAACTTCAGAAGATGGTCGGCGGCCAGCAAGACGCTGCCGGACTGCTCAAAGCCGTTCAAGCCGAGTACGAGCGCGAACTGGCGCAATAACAATTCTTAACGGTAAAGGCGCAGGGGTAAAACCCTGCGCCTTCCAGATCGTGACTTGGATAATGACAGAAGATAATCAACCTGTGACTCTCTCAGCCTCTGGGAGACCTCGTAAAAGTAAGCGAGCTCTCCGAGAGGCTTTTACTGGATGGCTGTACGTATTGCCTGCACTGCTTATGTACGCGGTCTTTGTACTCGTGCCTTTCATATTAACCATTGTGTATTCCTTCCACCGCTGGAACGGTGTTGGCCCGATGACCTGGGTCGGTTTGAAGAACTACATAACGGTTTTTCAGGTGCCTGATCTGCTTGGGACCATTGGCAATGCCTTCTGGTTGGTAGTATGGTTCAGTTTCATACCGGTGGGGCTTGGTCTTGTGGTTGCCAGCGTGATCAATCGCGTCGCAACAGGACGATTTGGAGAGATTTCCAGGGTAGTTTTGTTCCTGCCTTATATCATTGCACTTGTTGCTGCTGGTATCATTTGGGGTTGGTTGTTATCACTTTCTGGCCTGGTCAATCAAATACTCACTGCTGTCGGTCTTGGCTCGATCACTCGCGCCTGGCTGGGTGATTTCAACTGGGCGCTTTCGGCTGTTGGTGTCATTGGCATCTGGGTTCTGCTCGGTTTCTGTACCGTGCTGCTTTCAACTGCCATGTCAAAAGTTGATCCGTCTCTTTATGAGGCCGCAAGGATCGATGGCTCAAACTGGATCAATGAGTTTTTTAACATCACTGTTCCGCTTCTCAAACAAGAGATAGGCGTCTGTCTGACCGTAACAGTGATCTTCGCACTTGCCACATTTGACATCGTTTATGTCGCGACGGCAGGGGGTCCGGGTAATGCAACTTCGGTCCCTGGACTGCAGATTTATATCCTTGCTTTTTCTCAACGCAATATCGGACTGGCTTCTGCATTGGCAGTCTTGCTCATGCTCCTTGTTGTGGTGATCATCTTCCCGATTCAGCGCTTGAACAAGGAGACTTACTAATGAAAATTGGACGCGGTGAAATTTTTGCAGGACGTGCACTGCTTTTGTTATTGATGACATTCACGTTACTCCCATTCATCAGTATCTTTCTAACAGCGCTGCATCCATCAGGTTCTGTTCCCGGCGGCCTCGATTGGCCGACGGATCCACAATGGGGCAACTTTGTTGAAGCCTTTAAAGTAGCGAACATGAGCACGCTGATTGTATCCAGTGTGCGGATCGTCTTGATGGTTGTGCCCATTGCGCTCGTCATTTCAACGATGGCCGGCTTCGCCATTGGCATGCTGCGTATCCCGGGCTCAAGCCTGCTCCTGCTCTTGTTTGTGTTTGGATTGACGCTCCCATTCCAGGGGATCATCATCCCCATCTACACTCTGGAAAGGGCTCTCCATATCTATAACACCAAGTTTGCCATTGCCCTGCCGCTGATAGCCTTATATATGCCCTTTAGCGTTTTCTGGATGCGCGCCCATTTTGTTAATATACCCGTCGAGATCTCAGAGGCCGCGCGGGTTGATGGCGCCACCACCTGGGACCTGTTCCGGAGGATCCATCTTCCACTGGCCCAAGCTCCGATCGCTTCACTTGGCATCCTGATGTCCATCTGGACGTGGAACCAGTTCCTCCTTGCGCTTGTGCTCGTTGAGGACCCAAATCAGCGAACAATGGCAGGTGCTTTGGGCGCTTTTCAGGGTCATTACGCCACGAACGTTCCCCTGCTGTGTGCCGGCACGATCATTATTCTGGTACCCACACTTCTTGTGTTCGTACTGTTCCAGCGCCAGATCATCAAAGCATTACTTCAGGGCGCAGTCAAGGGATGATTTCGCTATTATTTAGCTATTTATAGAAAACAAAATTTTAATCAATGTGAGAGTTCAATATGAAGGGTGATGTAATCTTATTACAAGAAAGACATAAATCTGCGGCGCGTGCCATTGTCGCAGGTATTATTGATCAAATTAAATCAAAAAACGCAAGGTTCATTATCACTGTCGCCGGAGAATCCGGGAGTGGTAAATCTGAGACAGCTTTGGCCATATCCAATGAATTGATCAATTATGGCATTAAGTCTATTGTTTTGGGGCAGGATGATTACTTTTATCTCCCGCCCAAGTTGAACAGCGCAAAAAGGCACGAAGATCCAGATTGGCTTGGACCCCATGTGGAACTAAACTTAACGGCAATGGAACAAAACTTGATCGACGCAGTGGACAATAAAACGGCGATCGAAAAACCATTGGTCGACTACAATGCGAACAAGATCGAAGCAGAGACCATCCCCCTGAATGACGTGAAGGTTGTCATCGCTGAAGGCACTTATACCTCTCTGCTCAAACATGTAGACATAAAAGTATTTATTTCCAGGGACTGGTTGAAAACCTTGGAGGATCGCCGTATAAGGAACCGGGGGAATGAAGTCAACGATCCATTCACTGAACAAATTCTTGCGACTGAACACAAGATCATTGCTGGTCACAAACAACTCGCAGATTTTCTTATTTCTGATGAGTTTGAGGTGATGCGGGTTAAGTAGGAGTACTAGTAAGATGGTAAAAAACCAGGTTCAATTAATTACGTATCCAGATTCTTTGGGTGGCGATCTAAAAAAACTCGAATTTGTGCTTGATAAATATTTCCCCGGTCTTTTTACGGGTGGTATTCATATCCTGCCGCCATTCCCATCCTCTGGGGACCGTGGTTTTGCACCCCTAACCTATCTTGAGATCGAACCTTCATTTGGCACCTGGGACGATATCAGGCGCATCGGTGAGAAACATGCGATCCTTTTGGATCTGATGGTGAATCATATTTCGGCCCAATCCACGTATTTTCAGGATTTTCTAAAATACGGACGAGAGTCTAAATACGCCGATCTTTTCATTCCAATTGAGAAGTTATGGCCTGATGGTCAACCGCGCCAGGAAGATATTGACAGGCTATTCCTTCGTCGGGAAAAACCCTTTTCAGACTTTAAGATCGAGAAAACCGGTGAGATCGAAACCGTCTGGACCACTTTTGGTAAAACCAATCCGTCTGAACAAATTGACATGGATATGAATTCTCAAATCGCGATCGACCTGTTGACGCAATTCATGTCCAATTTCAGTAAGAATAATGTCAAGATCGTTCGTCTGGACGCGGTTGGATATGTTATCAAAAAACTAGGGACGTCGTGCTTTTTTGTTGAGCCTGAGATTTATGAATTCCTGGGGTGGATCAATAAACTGGCAGGTTCAATGAATATTGAGATCTTGCCTGAGATCCATGCTGATTATCAAACACAATTCAATCTGGCCAGGCAGGGGTACTGGATCTATGATTTCATCCTCCCCTATGCAATTCTTGAAGCCCTGACGATAAGATCGAGTAAAGATCTTAAGGCTTATCTGCAAACAAGGCCACACAATCAATTTACAATGCTTGATTGCCACGATGGCGTGCCCATTAAGCCTGACCTGGATGGTTTATATCAAAGCAATAATGCCCGAAAAGTGGTTGAACAGTGCATTAAAAACGGGGCAAATTTAAGCCTGATCCTCTCTCAAGCTCACAAAGATCCTGACGGATTCGATGTGCACCAGGTGAGAGGCACTTATTATTCACTGTTGGGCTGCAATGATTCGGCCTATTTAATTGCAAGAGCCATACAGTTCTTTGCTCCTGGAATTCCTCAAGTCTATTATGTCGGTTTGTTGGCCGGGGAAAACGATATCGAAGCGGTCAAGAAAACCGGAGAAGGACGAGAACTCAACCGGCACAATTACTCGGTTGATGAAATCGACCATGAGGTTCAACGTAACGTTGTCAAAAAACTCATCGAATTGATCCAGTTGAGAAATACACACCCCGCATTTACTGGCGTATTTGAAGTGGGCCAGTGTGATGATGCAGCAATATATCTCTCCTGGACTGGTCAAGGTTCGTATGCAAGATTGAGTGTTGATTTACACACTTTGACCGGTGAGATCACTTACAACGACCCACAATCGGATGGAACCAAGACTTTCATATTGTGAGTTGACCTGTATAAATTATAAGGGCTGACTGTTTACTGTCCTTGATCAGCACTGCAAAAGTAATAAGGAGAAGAAACCATGCCGCTGACTTTTGATTTCCCGCTGGATCAATTAAAAAAATACAATGGAATTAACCCTTGCCCCAAGGATTTTAATGATTTCTGGGAAAAAGGTCTGAAAGAAATGAGGGCAACCGATTCAAAGGTGGAATTGATCCCCGCTGATTTTCAAGCGCCCGGGGTTGAATGTTTTCATCTTTACTTTACCGGTGTTGGCGGCGCACGCGTGCATGCAAAATTGCTGCGTCCTTCGAAAGCAGAAAAACCCCATCCGGCGATCTTGATGTTCCATGGTTATACCGGCAATGCTGGTGATTGGTCAGACAAACTAGCTTACGTGGCACAAGGCTATACTGTTGCTGCTCTGGATTGCCGCGGACAGGGCGGGTTATCTGAGGACAATAGCAGCGTCATCGGCAATACTTACCATGGGCAGATAATCCGCGGATTGAATGACGCTTTGGATGGCAAGCCAGAGAAACTTCTCTTTCGCCAGATATTTCTCGATACTGCGCAATTAGCCAAAATAGTAATGGAAATGCCGGATGTTGACCCGAACCGTGTCGGCGCGACAGGCGGAAGCCAGGGGGGAGCCTTGACCGTGGCGTGTATCGCACTGGAACCCCGCATCAAACTCGCTGCTCCATTCTACCCGTTTTTGAGTGACTACAAGCGTGTTTGGGATATGGACCAGGGTGAAGCGGCATATATAGAATTACGCGAGTACTTCAGATTTTTCGATCCGACCCATGAAAAAGAGGACAAGATATTTGAAGCGCTTGGCTATATTGATATTCAGAACCTTGCGCCGCGCATCAAGACCAGAATTCTCTGGACAATTGGGCTTATGGATACAGTCTGTCCGCCGTCTTCACAATTTGCGGTCTATAACAAAATTAAATCTGATAAGGAAATGATCTTTTATCCTGATTATGCTCATGAGCCGCTGCCAGGGCTGGCGGATAAAATATTCCAGTTCTTTTTGGAATTGTAAAGACATCGGTGGCTTACGCTTATACAACCTCGATTTAGTAAAAAATTTAGTAGACCCCCGCGGTTTGATTATTGAGTTTTTCTCTGTTCATCAAAACCGCGGGGGTCTGCCCTTAAAAAAGTTACAGCAGGTTCACCGGGTCCACGGTGACCTCCACTTCCACACCGGGGGGCTGCCATGTTGCAAGCGGATGCACGCGTATCAACTCTACCGGCCGCTGCCCGCGCAGCAGGATCTGCCAGCGGTAGCGCCCGGCATTCCTCTGGTAGAAGCACGGCGACGGGCCAATCATGACGGTTTCTTCCCACTCTTTCTCGAATAACCAGTGGCGGATAAGATTGCCGGTTTCCACGGCGGCATGTTCCACCTGGGAAGCGTTGTAATGGCTGAGTTCTATTTTGACTAATCGGCCGTAAGGCGGATAGCCGGTTTCTTTGCGGTAATTCAGTTCGATCTTTTCGAACCCGGCAAAATCATAGGTTGCGGCTTTTTGAATAGCGTAATGATCAGGCTGAAAGGTCTGCAAGATCACTTTGCCGCCCAATGAACTACGTCCGGCCCGGCCGGCCACCTGGGTGATCAATTGATAGGTGCGCTCGGCTGCCCTGAAATCGGGCAGGTTCAGGCTTACATCCGCCAGCACCACGCCCACCAGGGTCACGTTGGGCAAGTCAAGCCCTTTGGCGATCATCTGTGTGCCAATGAGGATGTCAGCCCGCCCCTGGGCGAAGTGTTCCATGATCAGGTCGTGGGCGCCTTTTTTCCTGGCGGTATCTGCGTCCCAGCGCAAAAGCCTGGCATTCGGGAACTGCTCGGCGATCATCTTCTGCAGGCTCTCGGTGCCCAGCCCAAACTGTTTGATGCGTGTGCTGCCGCACTGCGGGCACTTTTGCGGCATCTGGCGTTTGGCATTGCACTGGTGGCACACCAGCAGGGATTCGTTCTCGTGGAAGGTCATCGGCGCGTTGCAGCGGCTGCAGCGCAGCACATGACCGCAATCCCGACAGAACACGTAAGATGCGCTACCGCGGCGGTTGAGAAACAAGATCGCCTGCGAACGCCTCTCGAGTATATCGGCGATGCCGGCTTGAAGGGACCGGCTCAAGGGTGAGCGGTTGCCCGCCACAAGTTCACCGCGCATATCCACGATCTCAATCTCGGGCATGGGCAGCGAGGCAACAGGCGCTCCTGATGCATCAGGGTAAAGCGCCTGGTGAGCCAGCACGCGGTTTGGAAGTTCAAAGATGTTCCAGCGGTTATGTCTGAATTGAAAAAGCTGTTCCACTTCAGGGGTTGCGGATCCCATCACGAGAACGGCATTGGTTAACCGCGCGTAGGCAATGGCTGAGCTGACGGCCTGGTAGCGTGGTTCAACGTCTTCCTGGTGGTAAGAACCGTCGTGGCATTCATCGATCACGATCAGCCCAAGGTTGTTAAGTGGGGCAAACAGTGCGCTGCGCGCACCCACCACCACGGAAATTTCTCCTGATCTGATACGCCGCCAGGTGTCATAGCGTTCGCCGTCTGACAGCTTCGAGTGGATCAAACCCACCTGACCCGGAAAGCGCCCCATGAAGCGGTTAACGGTTTGCGGGGTGAGCGAGATCTCGGGCACCAGAATGACGGCCTGCTTGCCAAGGCTCAGGGTTTCTTCCACGGCATGCAGGTAGACTTCGGTCTTACCCGAACTGGTGACGCCCTGCAATAGGTTGGGCAGATTGGGGGCGAGACCATTGATCTGTTTCAATAACTGCTCGACCACGGATGATTGTTCCGCGGTGAGCTGCGGCGGTTTGATGCTCACCGGGTTGATGTGAGAAAGCGGGTCGCGCTGGATCTCTACTTCAGAAAATTCGATAAAATCATGTTCGGCCAGTGAAGCAAGATCTGCTGCGTTGGCGCCTGTTTCTGCATAAACAAAGGGCAGTTTGACCTCCCCTGATTCGTTTTGCAGAAATTTCAACGCTTTCAAGCGGCGCTCCCGCGGAGCGCTGCCGGGTTTACCCAGGCTTTTAAGTTCTTCTTCTGTTTCGGGCATGGCGGTGAATTTCACCGCACGGCCGGTTTTGGCTTTTGCCGTGGGAGGGCGTAAGATCGGGCTGCTGAGAACAATACCTTTCTTTACCAGGCCGGGCAGGCTTTTGCGCCAGTTAGCACGTGGGAAAGAGCGATCGATCTGTTTGCCGCGCAGGTCTCCGCGTGTTTGTAGCAGGCTGACGATCCGATTCTGCAAGGGGGTCAGCTCGGCAACACGAGGATATTCCATCAGATGGACGAGAATGTCGGCATGCTGAGACAATCCCGGGGGCAGCATCATATCCAAACAGGCAGAGATACTGGAGAGGTTTTCTTCAGCCATCCACTGCGCCAGTTTGATCTGCTGCAGGGTGACCACTGCTTCTTTTTCAAGCAGTGAATCAAGCGGTTTTGGGTTCGGCACAGCGGGATCATCCGTTAGCACAACCACGATGCCCTGGGCGATCTGCCGGCCAAAGGGGATGGTCACCAACGAGCCTGGCACAACCTGGTCTTGCCACTCTTCAGGGATGGCATAGTCAAACAGCCCGGTGAGCTGCGCGATGTTCACGGCAACACGGGCATAACGGGGAGCGCTCAAACTGCCTCTTGATGGGTGATGGCCAGTGCGCCGTAACCCACCACGCTGG
>DAIEPS010000030.1 GCA_027348305.1 Anaerolineaceae bacterium
ATTAAAGCTGACTAAAGCCAAGAGTAAAAGCGAATTGTTCAAAAAAATGGACCGCGTTCTGGATGTCAGCTTTGCCAGTGAATTCCTGTCCGAAATTCTCAACATCGCTGAAAATAAAACTGAATTTGAATGGGAAGGCACCAACAATACCGTGGATGGATCCCCGATTATTGTTAACATGCGCTGGACGGTAGTTGAAGGATTTGAGAAATCACTGTCCAAGGTCATTGTTTCAATGATCGATGTCACGAAAAGCAAAAAAGCGGAGGCTGAACTTCTGGCAAGTGAAGAAAGATATCGAAGCCTGGTGGATAACCTGGGTGAAGGTATCGTTATCATCGATCAAAACACAAAATTCCTTTTTGCGAATCACAGTGCCAATTCAATTTTTGGCTTTACCAAAGGAACACTTGAAAAAACAAAACTCAATGATTTCATAAGATCTGATTCACAAGAATTCATCAATCAGCAAATTGGAACATTAAAAGCAGGAGAATCCAATACTTTTGAATTGGAAATTGTCAGGCAGGATGGTGAACATCGTTTTGTTCAAATATTCGCCAGACCCCAATTTGACACAGATCACAATTTTACGGGTACTTTTGGCATTATTCATGACATCACTGAACGAAAGAAAGCAGAAGAAAAACGTATCCTGCGTTCGCGCTTTGAGGAAATGCTGACCAATATTTCGACACGCTTCATTAACGTTGATAACGAAGATATTGATAACGAGATCAATTCGGTTTTGAAACACATCGGGCAATTTGAGAACGTTGATCGAACCTATGTGTTCAGAATAGATCAAAAAACCAAGACTATGAGCAACACACACGAATGGTGCAAAGAAGGCATCACGCCTAAGATACGCGATGTGCAAAACCTGCCCATTCACAATTACCCCTGGTTTATTGAACAGATCACCTGTGACCCATTGATCATCAGCAGGGTAAACGATCTGCCTCCTTCAGCTTCGCTCGAGAAAAAACTTTTCCAAACTCACGGCATCCAATCTCTGGCAAACTTCCCAATGTGGGTCAATCTTGAACTGGTGGGATTCGTTGGCTTTGACGCAGTAAGCGATGAGCATACCTGGGATATGGAAAACATCGCCATGTTGCAGCAGTTTGCCAACATCATCAGTAACGCCATTGAAAGATCCAGGCTGTTGAGAATTCTTGAGGATCGTGCCGTTCGTGATGAATTAACCAACGTGTTGAACCGCCGCGGGTTCCTGCAGATCGCGAATGCTGAGCTCATCAGAGGGCGCCGCTACAATCACCCGATCGGGATGATCCTGCTAGACATGGACCATTTGAAGAGAATCAATGACACCTATGGGCATGCCGCAGGTGATATGGCCCTGGTGGAAATTTCAAAATTCTGCATAAAGAACACACGTGAAATTGATGTCATCGGCCGATGGGGCGGTGATGAGTTCGTGATCTTGCTGCCTGAAAGTGATGAAGAATCAACCATCCACGCAGCGACCAGGCTTCAACAGAGCATCAGTGAGCATTCCATACACATCCTCGGACAAGATATTCAATTATCGATCAGTGCCGGTGTAGCCCTGGCCGGGAAAGATATATCGACAATCGATGAGTTATTTAAAAATGCCGACTCTGCCCTTTACCTGGCGAAAGAAGCCGGCCGCAACCGCATCAAAGCCTATCATGCCTTTGATCAAACCACACTCAGTTTTTAGCCTCAAATCAGTCGACAAGACTATTACATTTATCCCCTTTTGTCTGACAACTGAAATAACTTTCTTGAATTGGCAATTTATTCATGCTATCATCGTTTAAGCGGTATTGTTTGATGATCTGAATTGTTTAGACTCTCTCAACACTTTTGTATTGATGAAATCCAGTAATCAAGGAGGTCGGCTAACTAAACCCGCATTTAGAATATTCCCAGTTTTTAAATCCACAATTAGATTGACCTTTTCATGATGAAAAGATTTAATCAATAGCAATTCATCCAGCCGTTAGGTTGGAAACCCGTAAACTCAAAGACAGGACATACTATGATTAATCCGCATCCAGGACTACCAGAATTACAGTATGTAAAACCCGCAACCCTAAAAGAAGCCAGCAAATTCCTGGCTGAAAACGTGGGAACTGCGAAACCTTATTCAGGAGGTACCGATAGTTTTGTTCGCCTCCGCGATGGGGTCTTAAAACTGGACTACCTTGTAGATATTAAGGGATTGGAAGGTACCAAAGAATTGTCCTTTGACTCTAAAAAAGGACTCACCATTGGCGCCGCAATTACCATGAACCAGGTGGCTTGCCATCCTGATGTTATTAAACATTACCCGAATCTGGCTGAAGCCGCCGGATCAGTGGCGAGTTATCAATTGCGAAATCGCGCCACCATTATCGGTAACATCTGCAATGCATCTCCTGCAGGTGACACCATCGGAACCTGTATGATCCTCGATGGCGTCCTCAAAGTCCACGGCGTGGATGGCGTTCGCGATGTGCCTCTCAACAGCTTCTTCCTTGCTCCAGGACGCACCGTATTAAAACCCGGAGATGTCGTGGTTGCCATTCACCTGCCTCCTCCCCCCAAGGGTCTGGTCGGCACATACAAAAAACTCGGCAGAAACCGCATCGGAGACCTCTCGATCGTTGGTGTAGCTGTTGCAGCGTATCCAAGCTCCGATAGTGCTTCAGGTTACCGGTTCCGCATTGCACTCGCCTCCGTCGCTCCAGTCCCATTTGAATCTTTCAAGGCTGAAGGCGTCCTTTCAGGCAAAAAGATCACTGCCGAATTGATCGATGAAGCAGCCGTGGCGGCCATGGATTCTGTGACCCCCATCGATGATGTGCGCGGATCAGCTCGTTATCGCAAACAAATGGTTAAGAACCTGACTCGTGAAGCGCTCACAGAAGTCTGGACGAAACTCAGCAAATAGCCTTATGGGCTGTTTGATCCTGTTCAGGAGGTAATAATGACTTTGAAAACCATCACTCTCACCGTCAATGATATGGTTGAAACGGTGGATGTTCCCCAGAATATGACGTTACTCCAGATGATCCGCGAGAAACTCTCACTCACCGGAACCAAGAACGGTTGTTCAGCCGGTGAATGCGGAGCCTGCACGGTTTTAATGAATGGCGAACCCGTCAACAGCTGCATGGTTTTGGCTGCTGAATGTGAAGGCGCCACGATCGTCACCGTTGAAGGATTGGCCAAAGGTGGCAAGTTGAGCAAGTTGCAAGAAGCCATTGTCAAAGCCGGTGGTGTTCAGTGCGGCTTCTGCACCCCAGGCATGTTGATTTCTGCCACAGCTCTGTTAAACCGCAACCCCCATCCTACTGACACTGAAATCCGATCTGCCATCGTTGGCAACCTGTGCCGCTGCACGGGTTACGTCCGTATCGTGGATGGCATCAAGATGGCGGCCAAATAGGCTCGCAGGTCGATCAGATTCAGGATAGGTGAAATCAACCAAGGAGCCAAATTATGGCAAACGCAAAATCAAAAGAACAAGTTAGTCCAATCGGCGCCGATCTGCCGCGTAATGATGTTTATGAAAAAGTAACCGGTACAGCGGTTTATACAGATGACTTTCAATTTGGCAATAAATTGCTCTTTGCTCGTGCCAAACGCAGCCCATATCCGCATGCTTTGATCAAGAAAATTGATACCAGCAAAGCCGAAAAGCTGCCTGGTGTTAAAGTTGTGGTCACCGGCAAAGATTTCCCCAATCGCATTGGTCTTTATCTTCAAGATAAGACCATTTTCGCCACGGACCGTGTTCGTTTCATCGGTGAACCGGTGGCCGCAGTAGCTGCCATCAGCGATGAAGTCGCCATGAAAGCCTGTGACCTCATCGAAGTGGAATATGAAGAACTTGAGGCCGTATTCGATGCGGAATTCGGCGCTTCAGACAAAGCCCCCTTGATCCACCCCGATCTTGAAAACTATGTCTGCCCCAATTTCATTTTCCCCAAAGCAAAAACCAACATTGCCAACCATTTCAAGATTCGCAAGGGTAATGTCTCTGCCGCCTGGGAAAAATGTGCACATATTGTGGAACGCTCGTTTAAAGTTCCCCATATCCAGCATGTGCCCATCGAAACCCACATTGCCGTCGCCCAAATGGACGAAAAAGGTAAAGTGACCGTTTGGGCTTCTTCTCAATCTCCATTTGCCCAACGCAACCTGATCGCGCACGCCCTGCATATTTCTCAAAGCGACCTGCGCGTGATCGCACCTCTCGTGGGCGGCGGTTTTGGTTCCAAAGCCGGCGTCACCATGGAAGCCATCCCCGTGGCCCTGGCAACCAAATGCAAGGGCTGGCCGGTGAAATTCATTCTGACCCGCGAAGAAGAGTTCTATACCAACTTCGTCCGCCAGGGCTTGACCATTCATGTAAAAGTCGGATGCGACAAAGAAGGCAACCTGCTCGCGCTCAAGAATATGATGTACTGGGACGGCGGAGCTTCTACTGAGTACGGCACAAACGTCACCCGCGCCGGCGGCTATTCCAGCTCAGGCCCGTATGACATCCCCAACGTTGAGACGGATAGCATCTGCGTTTATACCAACCACCCCATCGGCGGCGCCTACCGCGGATTCGGCATGTCTGAACTTCACACTGGTTTGGACCAGGCCATTGATGAATTGGCCGAAAAAGCCGGCATCGACAAGGTCAGCTTCCTCAAGAGAAACGGCGTGACCGAAGGCGATGTTCTTGTGACCGGCTTGATCATGCACAAAAACGGTATCCAGGAATGTATCGATAATGTCGCCAAATCTTTGAAATTCAACGAAAAAGAAAAACCCTCGTCCGCTGACCGCCTGCGCGGTAAAGGCATCGCCATCATGTGGAAAGCCCCCGCCATGCCCCCCAACCCCGGTTCAAGTGCCTGGGTTGAAATGGCTGAAGACGGCAACGTGACTGTCGGCCTCGGCGGACAGGAAATCGGGCAGGGTACCTTTACCGTCATGGCTCAGATGGCTGCGGCCGCTTTGGGTGTGCCTTACGAAAAAGTGCGCATCGCAGGCCCCGTAGACACACAATACAGCCCCTACGAATGGCAGACCGTAGCCAGCCGTCTCACCTGGAGCATGGGTAACGCGGTTGTTTTGGCTGCCAAAGACGCCCGTCGCCAGATCCTTGACGTGGTTGCCGAAGCCTGGAAGGAAAACACCGAAGACCTCGATATCATCAATGGTGTGGTCGTATCATACAAGAGCGAACGCGAGACCTCCCTTGAGAATATCGTCATCTACGGTATGCCCAAAGACAACAACGAAGGTTGGATGGGTGGTCCGATCGTTGGACGCGGTTCATTCATGCCCAAGTACGTCACCAACCTTGACGCCGAAACCGGTCAGGGTCCCCGCGCCGTGGTGCATTACACCGTTGGCTGCGAAGGTCTCGATATCGAGCTCGACAAAAACACAGGCACCATCTACGTGCTCAAGGGCGCTGCCTCCTTCGATGTCGGGAAAGCCATCAACCCCACCCTGGTTAAGGCACAGGTCGAAGGCGGTTTCGCCCAAGGCTTAAGCTCTGCCATGTTTGAAGAGATCAAACTGGTCAAGGGTGTGATGACCAACCCAAGTTTCGTCGATTATCGCATTGCCACCGCTCCAGACATGGATTTCCCCCTGGATACGCCATTCGTCGAAGTTCCACAGGATGATGGCCCTTGGGGTGCCCGTGGTGTTGGAGAACACCCAATGGTGCCTACAATTGCAGCTCTCGGCAACGCGATTTATGACGCCACCGGCATCCGCCTGACCAACCCGCCCTACTCGGCAGAAAAGATTTATCTGGCCATGTTGGATAAGGGAATAGTCAAGTAAATTGCAACAGAAACCGTGTCGGAGTGATCCGGCACGGTTTTTTCATTGTTTCATCGTTGATTGCACAAAAATGACTGTCACTTGCAAAAGTCAGTCATTTTACATGACAATCAACCATAGAGGATGCTATATGTATCACTTGATATGTCTGACATTCAGACGTACATTATTAATCAGAAAACGAATGAATTAAAATCCACGGAGGTAGTAATGGCTCAAAGTAAACCTGAATCAGAGGGTGGTCACGAAGCTTTCAACAACAAGTTAAAAGCTCTTCGTACCCAATCAAAACTAGGTGGTGGGGAAAAAAGGATCGAAGCCCAACATGGAAAAGGCAAATTAACTGCCCGCGAACGCATCGATGCCCTGCTGGATGAAGGAAGTTTTCAAGAGATCAATGGGTTAATGACCAGCCGCCATACCGATTTTGGTCTCGACAAAGACAAAGTTCCGGGTGATGGAATCGTAGCAGGTTTCGGCAAGATCAACGGTCGGCGTGTCTGCGTTTATGCCCAGGATTTCACCATCATGGGTGGTTCCTTCGGTGAAGTTGCCGGTCAAAAAGTTTGCCGCATCATGGATCTTGCCATGGATGCCGGTGTGCCGGTCATCGGATTAAACGATGGCGGCGGCGCTCGCATTCAAGAAGGCATTTTCAGTCTTTATGCTTACGGCGAAGTCTTCTATCGCAATACCCTGGCTTCTGGTGTCGTCCCCCAGATCTCCGTCATCCTCGGACCCTGCGCTGGTGGAGCAGTCTATTCGCCCGCATTAACCGATTTCATCGTGATGACCAAGGGCATCAGCAATATGTTCATCACCGGCCCCGAAGTCATCAAAACCGTTACCCACGAAGAAGTGGATACCGAAACCCTCGGTGGTGCCATGGCTCATGCCGCCACCAGTGGCGTTGCACATTTTGCAGTTGAAAATGAAAAAGAAGCCTTGCAGACAGTTCGTGATCTATTAGACTATCTTCCTGCCAATAACAAAGAATCTGCCCCCATGGCCGAAGTTACAGACGATCCCTGGCGCATGGACAAGGAATTGGATACTCTGGTTCCTTCCAATCCCTCTGAAGGCTACGACATGAAAGAAATCATCACCCGGGTCTGCGACCAGGGCTCTTTCATGGAACTCATGAGCAATTTTGCTCAAAACAGCATCATCGGTTTTGCCCGCCTGCACGGTCAATCTGTGGGTATCGTTGCCCAACAGCCGCTCTTCATGGCTGGCGCCATTGATATCGATGCCGCTGACAAGATGGCACGTTTTGTACGCTTCTGCGATGCCTTCAATGTACCCATCGTGACCTTCTCTGATTCACCCGGTTTTCTGCCCGGTGTTTCTCAAGAGCACAACGGCATCATCCGCCACGGAGCCAAGATCGTTTACGCATTCTCAGAAGCATCCGTGCCAAAACTCACCGTGGTCACCCGCAAAGGTTATGGCGGTGCATACATCGTCATGAGCAGCAAGCACATCCATTCGGATATGGTGTTTGCCTGGCCTGGTGCTGAGATCGCCGTTATGGGCGCTGAAGGTGCCGTGGCGATCCTCTATCGTAAAGAAATTGCTGAGAAAGCCGACCCCGCTGAAGCCCGCAAACAACTTGTGGCTGAATTCCGCGAGAAATTCTCCAATCCCTACATCGCTGCCGGCGCCGGTTTCGTGGATGATGTCATCTTCCCGCATGAAACCCGTCCGCGCTTGATTGCAGCCCTGGAACTTTTGCGCGACAAGCAAACTCAAATGCCAGCCAAGAAACACGGCTGCATGCCCCTCTAGACCTGATCCTTTAGGAGAAATAACAATGGATAATATTCAAACAGGTCTAATCGTAAGCGCAGTCGGATTACTCGTCACCTTTACAGCACTCGGTGTTTTCATTGGAGTGATCGTAATTCTTCAGAAACTATTTCCACCAAAACCTGAAGCCGAAGAATCCGAAGAAGAACAACCTGTTGCTGCCATCGCCGAAGCGTCCAGCGAAACCAATGAATCTGATGAAACTCTGGTTGCTGTACTTGCTGCCGCCGCGTATTTGCGCTCACGTCGATCCGGTCAATTGGGATCATCATTAATGGCTGGACCCGGTCCATATCGAACATCTCGAAATTAACCTGCAATACAGGAGTCTGAATAATGAGTAAAAAACTTCAAATTTCACTTAATGGCAAATCTTACGATGTTGAGGTCAACGATATTTCTGGAACCACAATGAATTTGAGCGTCAACGGCAAATCATACGATGTGGAGATCGAAGATTCAGGCGCCCCAATGCCCCAATCTTCTGTTCAAAGCGCCGCCCCTGTCGCCAAAGTCGCAGCACCTAAAGCCGCTCAAGCAGCAGCTCCGGCTGTTGTTGTTGCTGCAGCATCAAACGATGTGATCATCTCGCCCATGCCGGGTGTGATCATGGATATTTCTGTAAAACCAGGTGACAAAGTGGAAGTCAAACAAGCCATTTGTGCTCTGGAAGCCATGAAAATGAAAAACATCATCCGCTCAAACCGCGAAGGTGTAGTGGCCAGCGTTGAAGTATCCGAAGGTCAACGTGTGCCTTACGGTGCTGTCATCATCCGTTTCGCCTGAGGCTGATATGGACTTATCAAAACTTCTGGTTCTGTTAGACGCCTTCAAATTGCTGCAATGGCAAAATGTTTTGATGATTGCAGTGGGCGGCTTATTGATCTATCTGGCTATCGCCAAAGATTATGAGCCTTCGTTACTTCTGCCTATCGGGTTTGGAGCCATCCTTTGCAACCTGCCTCTGACCGGTGCAACTGAAGCCGGTGGCTGGTTGAAAAATCTGTATGATGCAGGAATTGCCACTGAATTGTTCCCCCTCTTCGTCTTCATCGCCATTGGCGCCATGACGGACTTCGGTCCGCTGTTGGAGAACCCCAAAATGGCCTTGCTGGGCGCTGCCGGACAATTTGGTATCTTCACCACGCTGCTGCTCGCACAGGCACTTGGATTCACACTCAAAGAAGCTGCATCCATTGGTATCATCGGCGCCATCGACGGCCCGACCGCCATCTATGTATCTTCGAAACTCGCTCCTCACCTTTTAGGACCGATCACGGTATGTGCATACAGCTACATGTCACTTGTGCCTATCATTCAACCCCCCGTAATGCGGTTTATGACGACCAAGGCTGAAAAAACCACCCGCATGCCCTACTCGATCAAAGAAGTTTCCAAGACGGTCAGAATTTTGTTCCCCATCGTGGTGACCGTTGTGGTTTCGCTGATCGCCCCCAAAGCCTCACCGTTGATCGCTTCACTCATGTTCGGTAACTTGATCCGAGAATGCGGTGTTGTGGATCGTCTGAATGACGCAGCTCAGAACGAATTAGCCAACCTGACCACTCTCTTCCTCGGCCTGGTCATCGGCTCGACCATGGAAGGTGTTGCCTTCATCAAACCGACCACCTTGCTGATCCTCGGTATGGGTTTGCTCGCTTTCGTGTTGGATACCGTCGGTGGTGTTTTGCTTGGCAAGGTGATGTACTTGCTCTCTGGCAAGAAATTCAACCCATTGATCGGTGCTGCAGGCATCAGCGCTTTCCCGATGTCAGCGCGTATCGTACAACGCTTCGGATTGGAATACGATTCAGACAATCATTTGCTCATGCATGCCATGGGTTCAAATGCAGCAGGTCAGTTGGGAAGCGTGATTGCCGGTGGTGTTGTGCTGGCTGTCATCGCAGGTGTTATGTAGGTTCTTCCATCTGGAAGTTATTCCGGGTGATATAGAATATCGCACAATCAAAAAGGAGAAAAAAATGAAACTTCTTGATCTCACCATCCCGTTAGGAATCGGAACACCGCCCTGGCCAACTTATGAGCCATTACAGGTAAAATATTTCAAACGTCTAGCACCCAATGGTGCAAATGGACAGGTTCTAACCCACTCCAATCATCTCGGCACCCACCTGGATGGAGAAATCCATTTCTACACCCCAGGCCGCGATATGGCTCAACTGCCCCTCGATTACCTGGTACATGATGCTGCCATCGTCGACCTGAGCGATGTCTGCGGTGATTATGATGTTTACACCAGCAAAATGATCACTGACCGCGTGGAAGTCAAAGAAGGCGACATCCTCGTCATTCACACCGGTTACCATCATTTCGGTTGGGATCAACCCACCGCCGATGAGATCCGCTACATGACCAAACACCCCGGTCCCGATCAGGAATTTGCCGATTGGGCGAAGAAGATGAAACTGCGCTGGATCGCCGTGGATTGCGGTTCTGCTGATCACCCCATGAACACCATCATCCGCACCTGGATGCCCCGCCAGGCCAAACAGGCTGAACACGTGTTCAAGAAAAAATTCGGCAAGACTCTCGAAGAATACTTCACCGACGAAAAATATCAATTGATGCACATCGATCTCTTCCCCAAACAGATCATCCACGCCGAATGCTTTGGCGGCATGATCGACCTGATCCTGAACCGCCGCCTGCAGGTTGGTTTCTTCCCCTGGCGTTTTGTTGACGGCGAAGCTTCCATCGGCCGCGCTGTGGCCTTCCTGGAAGACAAGGACTATGACGAAGTAATGAAGAAAGCCGCAAACATGCCCAAGACCAAATTCGGCGATGTCTACGATATCAAGCATGTTGAAAGCCTGAACAAGTTGTCAAATGCCAATATGGCATAGAATGACGAAATTATCAATCTGGTAAAGGAGAAAAAATGAAATTCGATCTGCCCGAAAAAGCAAGTATTGAAACCCTGCAAATAGATGTACGTGACGTTGAAGCCATGCTTCAGGGTCCCGCCATGAAATTGCCCCCCTTCCCTGGTGCCACTGTCAAATTGAAAGACGGCCGAACCCTCTTCATCCGCGAAGCACGCCTGGATGAAGCCCCCAAGATGATGGAATACATGGAACGCATCATGAAGGTGGATCACGACTTCTATGATATCGTTGGCGCTCGTGTTTACTCTGAGATCCTCGGATGGTACCGCCATCGGCTTAAAGATCCTTATACCCTGGTTGGTTTGGTAGACGGTGTCTGGGCCGGTTTCGCCAACGGTCGTGTGATGAATGAAAAAGTCAATATCAGCCTCCACACCGTGGCTTTGGATCGCGGCGGACGCATCGGCGCAGTCATGTATTACGCCAAGGCTTACTACGCTTTCGAAATGATCAAGAACACCGAATGGTGGGCTACCTACGAATCCTACAACGGCTGGATGCGCTGGGGTCTCGGAATGGCTCAGCCTTCTTACCCATGGCCAGAAGTACAGCATGAACTTGGCGGCGCCCGTGTTTACTATGTCACCAAGAACTACTGGGATCAACTGATCAAGGATTACGTGAAACAAATGGCCGGCGGCGCTGAATTGGACTTCAATGTGCCCGATTCCATCCGCAAAGCCAACGAGAACTTCACCGTTCCCGAAGGTGTCAACGTCTAGTTTTATCAGTACTACTAAAACCCGGTTTCATTGCAGAAACCGGGTTTTTTATTTACGTGATCCTAACTGCCGCGCCAATCCCCATGCAGGTATCCACACCCGAAGAATGACCGAAATGGATCAAGTGCTCAACGGTCAAATTGCTTACCTCGGCATTTGACAACAATAACGAATCAACGATCGCCAAAAAGAGCTCTTCAGACCAGCCCTGGCAGGCGGCCTCAATGCGGTTGGCCGAGATCATGGTGGTGCTCTTAAACGCCATGGCGGTCAAAGATCGCCCCAGTTCATCGATAAACGGATTCAGTGTTCCTGACCGGGCATGATAAAGCAAGAAACCACTGATCCAATCGTCCCCCGAAGGGGTCAACCCGCCTCCGCGCCCCAAAATGGATTTCCCAGCCTTAAGTGTTCCCTCAAGATCAGCATTTGTCACGCCGGCTAAAAACTGGTCGGTCATTTCTTTGATCATCGCAGCTTCCGACCCGGGCGCCAGGTTGGATGAGTCTGCCAGGTAAAGCCACCCCTTGCCAGGGTCCAGAGAAAGCATGCGCTGCAAGAGCGCCCCCATACGTTCTGATTGTTCGAGTAGAGTGGTTTCTACCATGGGGGCGGGCATTGGCTGCCAGAGGACAGTTTTCGTAATGTCTATGCGAATATTCTTATTTTGGAAACCTAGTTCCCCGATTGAATAGGACCAATCGTCCCCGGGGGTGAACGGCTCAAACTGCCTGGCGCGAAGGGGAAGTTGGATGTTATACGGACTGCGGTAATCGGCATCCGTGACGAAGAGGATGCGCTGCCCGGTGTTGAGAAAAACGCCCCGCGAGGTGATGCCCATCACCTTGCCCACACAGCCCTCTGTGAGAGCCAGGGCAGCGAGCCCACCGAGTTGAATTGCAACCAATGGGTCATTCATGGAATACCGCCATGTTGCCGAGTACACCCCACGATTTCAAAAAGGTTTCGATCTTCACATCCGCATAACGGCCCTCATTGTTGTAGCGGACAGTGTCTGTATT
>DAIEPS010000031.1 GCA_027348305.1 Anaerolineaceae bacterium
CTTCCAGCCGCCGGCTGTAGCGCGACATGGCGAAGCAGAAGGCGAAGTAGATCGCGGCGAGGAACAGATAGACCTCGGGTGCGAAGCCGGTCCATACCGGGTCGGCCAGTGCCACCTTGCCGGCGGTCAGCAGATCGGTGATGCCGATAAAAAGCAAATAACTCCACCCAAACCAGCCTCGCATCAGCGGAATAATTCCCAGCAGGATGACGATCCCCCAACAAATCACGCTCAGGGTAGTGGCAAATCGTTTGCCCTTCTTCAGCGCAATGGATCGAGAACCGCGCTTGCGGTCGCCTTCCATGTCCATCGCATCCCCGGCGATCTCTTCGCCCAGATCGATGAAAAATGCCATGGCCGCGAACACCCAGATAATGCCGTTCCAGAAGTGGCCGGCGGAAATTCCGCCCAGCAGAAAAGTGCTGGCCACCGAGAGACACACCATCAGGTTGCCCGGCAGCCCCGATTGTTTGAAACGCCAGTTGTAAAGAACCCCGATCACCCACAGCAAGACTGCCAAACCCAGAACCACCAAGCCAAAGTAAAACGCGGCAGCCAGGCCGAACAGCGAAGTCGCCACGGTCAGCCATAATGCTTCACGTTTGCTCACCAAGCCAGAAGGCAGCGGCCTTTCTGGTGCGTTCACCAGATCCACTTCATAATCAAAATAGTCGTTCAATATAATCGCTGAAGCTGAGATGAAAAATGCACACAGAAAACCGGCCGCCGCGGTGAGAAACGGCGGAAACCTGCCGATTGCCAGGATCTGGCCGGCCACTACGCAGGTGCCCGCGGCCAGTGAAAGATCGGGGCGGAATAGACGGATGAAGGCTTTGAGTTTTGATCGTGGCATAAGATAATTATATCCTTTCACCCTGTTTACTCTTTTTTTCATAAGCGTCTTTCACAATTCGTGGTTTAATTATCTTCGATTAGTAACATTTTGATATTTCATTCGCTCAGGAGCAACCCATGGGAAAACGCATCGTTTTGATCGGGGCAGGCAGCGCCCAGTTCGGTTATGGCACCATCGGTGATATTCTGCAAAGCGAGGTATTGCAGGGCAGCACCATTGTCTTGCACGACATAAATCCTGTTACCCTGGCAAAAGTGGAAGAAACGGCTGCCCGGTTTGTCAAAGAAAACAAACTGTCCTTTACCATCACCGCCACCACCAACCGGGCTGAAGCCTTTGCCGGCGCGGACTTTTTGATCATCTCCATTGAAGTGGGCGACCGCTTCAAACTTTGGGAAGAAGACTGGCGCATCCCGCAGCAGTTTGGCATCAAACAAGTTTACGGCGAGAACGGCGGCCCAGGCGGATTGTTCCACGCCATGCGCATCATCCCACCAATCCTCGAGATCTGCGCGGATGCTCAAAAAATCTGTCCACAGGCGACCATCTTCAACTACTCAAACCCCATGAGTCGCATCTGCACCACGGTTCACCGTGCGTTTCCTGATCTGAAATTCATCGGTCTGTGCCACGAGATCGCCTCCCTGCCAAAATTTTTGCCGCCTGTATTGGGCGTCCCCTATGAGGCCCTGGATCTTAAGGCCGCGGGTCTGAACCACTTCAGCGTCGTCCTCTCTGCCAAATACAAAGAAAACGGCCAGGATGCCTACCCCGACATTCTGGCAAAGGCACCTTATCTCTTCGAGAACATGCCCAAGATGGAAGCCGTCTACAAGTACGCCAAAGAAACCGGCGCCGTGCCTGAAGCCGTGGAAGAACTGATGAAACTCGAAACGGAAGCCTGGTCTGAACATCGCCTCTTCAAAGTCATCCTCGAAAAATTCCATCTCTTCCCCATCACCAGCGACAGCCATTTTGGCGAATACATCCAATGGGCCTATGATGCCGTGGATCACAAGGGAATTCTGGATTTCTACCGCTTTTACAAGGACTTCCTCTCAACCCTCGAACCGCACCTCGAACTGAAACTCAAGGAGCGCGTGGTTCCCATCATGGAAGGCATCATCACCGATTCCGGATATTTTGAAGAAGCGGTTAACCTTCCCAACAACGGTTTGATCGCCGACCTGCCCGACTGGATCGTGGTCGAAGTGCCTGCGATCGTAGACAAGAACGGCGTCCACGGCATTTCCATGGGACATTTACCCAAAGGATTCGCCGGTTTGCTGATGAACCAGGTGGCCGTCCACGACCTGACCGCTGAAGCCATTCTCAAAAAATCCAGAGACCTTGCGCTTCAAGCGCTTCTGGTCGATCCGAATGTCAGCCAATTTGATGGTGTGGAAGAAATGTTGGATTCCATGCTGGATTATCAAGCCAAATGGCTGGGGTATCTGAAATAGAACAATTTTAAATACCAATCTGGTTATTAAGTTGTTAAGCTCCCATCAATTATTGTGTGGGAGCTTATCCTATTTATAGGGTTGAAAAAATATATTAAACTTGGATAGAATAATATAGATAAAATATCACCTTTTCATGGTTGAACCATTACTTTTTCTCATTTACGGTCAATTTTAAGAAGGAGATTTTGATGAGCGCCGAAATTATTTATGACAGCCCCTTCGCGACTTTGTGGTATCACCCTGAAAGCAAAATAATCCATCATCAAACACATGCCATTGAGGGACCCTGGCAAACTAAAGAATTTCGAAAATTGATGATGCTGGGCACCGATGTATTGGCTGAAAGACATGCGGAAAAATGGTTATCTGATGACAGAAACACTGCAGCAGCTAATAAAGAAGAATATCAATGGGGAGCAACTTACTGGTTCCCGATGACAGTAAAAGCAGGCTGGAAACACTGGGCGATCGTCCAACCAAAACATGTCATGGCACAACTGAACCTTGAAAAGGTGGTCAAAGAATACAAAACCCAGGGGATAAATGCAAAGTTCTTTTCAGATGCTGATGAAGCCATGGCCTGGTTGGAAAACCAATAAAGGAAGGAGGCTTTTAGACGAAAATAGTAATAATTGAAACTTTTTTACCAGTATCAGATGTTTTTTATTGTCTTCCACGGAAGGTGGAATAAATGGACTCCGAAGTGATCTATGACAGCCCTTATGCGACATTGTGGTACCACCCTGAAAGCAAGATCATTCACCATAAGATTTATAAGTTTTCCAAAGCTGAAGAATTCCTGACATTCATTAACCTGGCTTCCAACACCCTGGCAGAAAAAGGTGCCAAAAAATGGTTGTCAGATGACCAATCGGTATTATTGGTTGAAAAAGAGGGCGATACTTTAAACACGGAAAAATGGTCAAAAAAGACCATAGAGGCTGGTTGGAAATATTGGGCAATTGTTAAACCCAAACATGTCATCAGTCAGATCAATATGGAAAAAATGGTGAAGTATTACAACTCTCTGGGAATAACAGCAAAATTCTTCACTGATGTGGATGAAGCCTTGCACTGGCTTGAAAACTTCTAGTTCTTATATCCCATTTTGTAAAAATCACACAATCGATAAAGTAATATGGCATAATTATTTCTGATAGAGAGAAGGAGATAATGATGCAATATCGAGAATTGGGAAGAACCGGTTTTAAAGTTTCTGCATTGAGCTTTGGCGCCTGGGCGATTGGCGGCACCTGGGGTCCCGTGGATGAAGCGGAATCACTCGCCGCACTGCATCGATCCATTGAGCTGGGTGTCAATTTTTTTGATACTGCAGATGTCTATGGCGATGGATTGAGTGAAAGATTGCTTGCTAAATTGAAGAAGGAAACTCGCGAAACAATTTACATCGCCACCAAAGCCGGCCGCAGGCTTGACCCGCATACCGCGGACGGCTACAACCGCGCTAACTTGACCGCATTTGTGGAACGCAGCCTGAAGAATTTGGGGGCAGAATCACTTGACCTGCTTCAACTGCATTGCCCGCCTACCGATGTCTATTACCGCCCTGAAGTTTTCGGCGTGCTGGATGATCTCACCAAAGCGGGAAAGATCCGAAACTACGGCGTCAGCGTCGAAAAAGTGGAAGAAGCCCTAAAAGCCATCGAGTATCCAAACGTCAAGACTGTTCAGATCATATTCAATATGTTCCGTTTGCGGCCTTCAGAATTGCTCTTTGATCAGGTGCTCAAACGTAAGGTCGGCATTCTGGCACGTGTGCCGTTGGCCTCAGGCATGCTGACCGGCAAAATGAAAGCCGATTCCAGTTTCTCCAAAGACGATCACCGTGCTTTTAACCGCCACGGTGAAGCCTTTGACCGCGGTGAAACCTTCTCGGGTGTCGATTACGATCTCGGCCTTAAGGCTGTCGAAGAACTGAAAAAGATCTGCCCCGCCGGTATGAGCCTGGTTCAGTTTGCCCTGCGCTGGATCCTGATGTTCGATGCCGTGACCTGCGCCATCCCCGGTGCCAAGCGTCCCACTCAGGCGGATGAAAACTTCAAAGCTGCGGACCTGCCCGCACTATCCGCTGAGACCATGCAAAAGGTACGCGAAGTTTATGATCGCTACATCCGCGAAGGGGTTCACCAACTCTGGTAATTAATCCAAAAGCAGGAGCCTTTGAAAAGGCTCCTGCTTTTTTTCCATTATTCTTTGGTAAGTTCTTGCCGGTAAATGCGGTAGTAGCAGTAGATAAAGATCAAACACGCCAGAACTACCAGCAAGGGCAGCATCCATCCAATGGCGCGCAATACCACGAACGGCGTTTCAAACAAGAAATGCCTGGTAAATTCAACACCGGTCATCTGCCATAATCCCGGGGTGAGATATCCCCAGCTTCCCATTTTCAAGGCTCCGGTGGCGATCAAGGCTCCGTAGATCGGGATCATGGGAATCAAGGATATGCCTGTCAGTTGAGCCATGCGCAGGTAACGACCCGCCCGCGAAGTTATATCTGAAAAAATATCTTTGCCGGGTTGGTCCACCAGGGAATAAAAATAGTAGCTGCCCACATTTTTCTTTGGAGAGATGCTTGTCCATCCGCTGTCAGCAAACAACGATACATAATCAACAAGGTCAGCCTGTTTGGTGATATTGCGGCAGTCGATGCGGTACACCCGCTTTTCAGGCTTGCCCGCCTGGAACCGATAATATCCATAGCTGGCGCTGATCAGATGCCAACCCGAAGCGGACATTGCTTCAAGCCATGCCTCTTCTTTTTCGAATCGAAAGAAGAATTTGATCTGTGAAATTTGTGCTGTCATTAAAGTGTTCCTCCCAAAACGGGCTGGCTGATCTCAACCAACCTTTTTATTCGCGAAAATTCCATTCCCAACACCTGGCGTCCCAGGTCTGTCAGCGCGTAGATTTTGCGCCGTTTTTCTGCATCTTCAGCAACGAGCGTGATCAGACTCTGTTTGCTCAGGTTTTCAAGCGCGCCGTAAAGCGTCCCCGGCGCAATATCCACGGATTCGGCACTGAGCGCCTTAACTCGCTGGATGATGCCGTATCCATGCAGCGGCTCGCATAAAGCCAGCAGAATGTAATAGGTGGTTTCAGTAAGCGGCAATAATTTATTTAGATTCATTGTCCAACCTTTCTATATCGTCGTTCTTTGCATAGCGTTTCTTTGTATAGCATAACTATATATAGCGTGACTATATAATACCATCTCGCGGAAAGCTGTCAAGGGTTTCAAGCAAAGAAGATTTCAAAGCTGACAGTTTAATCACAATGCCCTTCTTTGCAGAAGGGCATTATCGATAATTCGAAAACTTCAAACTCAACTATTTAATCATTAAAGGAACTCGTGCCCTTGTCGATTGTCCATCAAAATCATCGACCACCACACCAACATGATACATCCCCGGGCAGGCATCAATCCGCTGCCATTGAAGCTGGTTTCCCCCACCGAGCATGATGGGGTTGACTGTTCCCGTGCTGATCTCGCCTTTTTCATCGATCAATGTGATAAACGGCTCAAATGTGTCACCTTCCTCTATCAGCAGTTCAAACGGAGCAACCTCACCGTTCACTGCGGTCGGATAAAATCCAGTTTTACGCACCAGGTCGCCCTGGTTGTCAAATTCGAGTTTAACCCGGAAGGGTTCTCCGCCACCTCGTTGGTAAATCCCTTCAAGGCTCCAGATCTGAGCGTCCGGCTCAACCCCATAGCGCTCCGGGGTCATGCATGCCAGTGTAAATCCCTCCCCGCAGTATAGCAACCTTCCTGAGGGTTTGAGCTCGAACTCGATCTCGTTCTCTACCGCCCAATGCGGATGGACGATACCCTTTATCTCACGGTTTTTTGGTGCATGAAGAAAGTTCTTCTGTATCGGACCAACCATGAAATGTCCAACCTGGAGCATCGTTTCGAGGTAAACCTGACCGATATTTTTGCCATTAATATCTGTTTTGCATAAAACAGATCCGTCCCCATTAATCTCATCAGAAGACAGCGTTGGCGCAGATATTTCAAAAGCACCTTGCCCTGGGGCGCGGAGTTCCGCTTTTTTTGATGAAGGCTTTAGAATCTCCGTGTTCATCAGTGGATTAATTTCAATTTTTTTTTCGTGACACACCAATGAAATCTTCTTTGTCATCCTGCAACCCTTTCTCGATGAAACGTCAGTGTTTAGTATTCAGGAACAGTGATATTTGTATAGGATTCAGTGTAATTGCCGTCAAAATCTTCAACGGAGATACCCACTTCATACGTTCCAGCAAATGCCTCATAAGGCACGATCGTAAAGGGTTCGCCGCTGAAGGTCAGAACATCACCCAAATAATAATTGAACTCCCACTCTTGAGTATCCGGGTTTACTTCCTGCCATAATTGGTAGACGGTGAAGGTATCGCCATCTTCCAACGTTGCCTCACGCGGGGCGCCCGTGCCATCTGATCCGGTAAAGACCCAGAAGCTTTTCATTTCAAAATTGCCGTCAAACTTGATCATGGCTTCCTGCTGGTTGCTTTCGTCTCCACCGGGTGCGTACAACCCGTAAAGCGTGTAAACATCCTCTTCATAGGTCGCCCCGTAGATTTCAGGTTCAAGGTATACGAAGGCTTCGGTGGTTCCATCGCTTAAGTAGTAAACCGTCGGGGACCAATCTTTTGAGACTGTAAAGGCGCTGCCGTCTCCCCAATCAGGGTAAAGGGAGCCACCGATGTCATGTGTGGTATCAGAATTTAAGAATTCCATATCCGCCATTAGATATGAATCATCCTCCGGGGAGTAGTAGCTGACGTAGTAAAACACATAACCGATGTTGGTTCCGCTGACATCCGCTGAGATCGTGGCGGTCTCACTTGGGGCCAGCGTATCAGTGGAAGTGGTCACCTCACTCACAGTGATATTACCGCTGCCAGGCGCTTCGACTGTAGCACCAGTTTCGGGTGCGGATGCCGCAATGGCGTCTGTGAAATCCTGGGTGGATGTTCCGCTGACTGGCGCGAGAACACTCAGATCGGCTGCATCTGCATTCATTTCCTTGCCCATGTAATGAAAGACCAGGAAGTCATCCCACAAGGAGGCTGCTGCAAAACGATCTGCAGTCGAGGTATAACTCACCCATTCTTCATCCGTGGTCATTTTGTACAATTTTGAGTTCGGAAAATAGAATGCCAGACCGGTTGAACCGGGTTTTTGATCGCCGTGTTTTTCTGCCAGCACTGCCTGCTGAAGCGCGGCGGTAACCTGTTGCGATGCATTGGCAACATCAGCATCACCCGTCTCATCTGCAACCAGTTCTGCAAAATTACCCAGGTCAATAAAAGAGTCGGGAATGTCTTTGTCAAACACGCTGGTATACGACTGAGAGTATGAACGCGCCGCTGCCACACTGCTCTGATCAACCTGGGTAAGCGAAATTGCCAGTTGGTTCATGGCTTCATCCAATGCAGCAACTTTAGAAAGATCCACTGCCGTCATGGTGACGTCTACGCTCATATCCGCGGCCACTTCCGCTGCCGACATATCCGAACCGGATTCGTAGTTCTCTTCAATAAAAGATACACGGGCGTTGTCATCGGTGATGCGATAATCTTCGCTGATATATGAATCCACAACTGACTTCGCAAGGTCGGCACCACTCATCGCCGGGTTATTGACCAAAGCACCTAAAAAGGCAGCGTATGCCCAACCAACCGCGGGTTCGGTCTCTTCTGAAGCCGCTGCATATTTCGCATAAGGAGCCAGCATGCTCATGGTCTCAAGTTGAGCCATCAAACAGGCGTCAAAACCAAAGAAATCAAATTGTCCGATTCCGGTTTTGGTGACTATATTTGAAAGTGCACCATCAAGTTGAGATAGAGTCATTTGTCCATCATTGGGGTCGGGGTCCGTCCAGCCGCCCAGCCAGCCCATGCCGTGATCAGACATGATCAGCGCATAATGCTCTGCCGGATAGGCTGCGATTGCCCAGGTTACAAAGTCTTCCAAAGTCTGGGGGTCGCTCATATCCGTTTCGCCCAGGTCAGCCAGTTCTTCAGATCCTATCGCTTCGAGGTCGCTGTCTTGCTGAACGAGGAACCGTTTGGTGGTGGTCCAGTCGCCATCTCCATCAAATGCACCGGCATTGCGGTCCAGTTGTGAAACAATGGTGACCATGTCACTCGAGCCGACAATTTCCGCTTCGTTCAGGTCAAGGAACACGTCTCGTTCCAGGGTTTCATCGTCGCCATCCTGATAAAGCATGACCAACCAGGTGCCAGGTTCTCCCTGGCTGTTGCCGTTTGAAACCTGTCCTGAGATAGTTTCGGTTGCATCCGATGGTCCGGCTGTTTCATCTACAAGGCTGCTTAGGTCTCCACACGCTGTCAACAGGCTGATCGACATGGTGATAATTAAAAGTGTAGATAGAACACGCCAGGCTGATTTTTTCATGTTTATGCCATCCTTACCTTTGGGGATATAGTGGCAAGTATTATGCCACAGAATGTAATGCCGTTTCGCTCAATAAGGGAAAGTCAAAAATCACCAATAAAACCGAACAAAATCATTTTGGTTCTCAAAAGATTATCAGAATAGCCTATTGATTATCGCTATAATTGTTTTTAAATTCCATAAATTTCGTATATAGTTTACTTATCCGGGTTATTGCCCTTTCCATGCCAATCTGTGTGTTGATTAATCTAATGAAAATGAAACAATAGGGAGCTAAACTCAACTGGTTATGGGAATAATCTAAACTTGATCTTACTTATCTATAGGAGATAAAAAATGGAAATCGATATTCAATTTCGCCCCTCGTATTCACTTGCAGTTGTCAAATTGGTGCCCAATGAACGCATTCGTGCGGATTCAGGCGCCATGGTCAGCCATTCAGCCAGCGTCGCCGTCGAAACCAAAGCAGAAGGCGGATTATTCAAGTCGCTTGGCCGGGCAGTGCTGGGCGGCGAATCCTTCTTTCAAAACTTTTGGGTGGCAGGCCCTCAGGGCGGTGAAGTGACCCTTGCGCCAGATCTGCCAGGCGACCTGGTTCAAATTGATATGACCGGCACTCCCCTCATGGTTCAATCAGGGTCCTATCTGGCTTCTGAGAATGGCATCGACCTCAACAGCAAATTCAGCATGAAGGCATTTAAAGCCGGCGAGGGTGTCTCCATGTTGGAAGCCTCCGGCAGCGGTAAACTGCTGGTCTCTTCATACGGCGCCATCTTTGAGAAAGACCTCGCGCAAGGCGAGAAATACATTGTCGATACCTCCCATCTGGTCGCATTTTCCGCCACCATGGATGTGCAGACCAGATCGGTGGGCGGTCTGAAATCCACTTTTCTGTCTGGCGAAGGGCTGGTGGTCGAACTGACCGGACCAGGCAAGATCTATATTCAGACCCGCTCCCCACAGGCGCTTATCAGTTGGATCATCCCTCAGGTACCGCAAAAAAGTAATTAGCCTTCTCAGAAGCTCTCCCAGACCAACCGGGAGAGCTTCTTTCTTTTAGAAATTTTTGACCTTGCTTGACTTCTGGTTTATGATTAATACATCCATTCTGATCGCACGGGAGGAAAAATGAACATAAAATTTGGCATTATCGGACTCGGAAAAATATCCTCACGCTTCGCGAAGGTTTTAAACACGGTTGAAGGTGTGGAACTGGCCGCCGTGGCTTCAAGCGATCTGGAACGCACCAAAAAATTTGCCAAAGAATTTAAAGCCCATAAAGCCTTGGCTTCATACGAAGAAGTGATCACCGACCCCGAAGTGGACGTGGTCTACATCGGCCTCACCCACAATTTTCATTACGACTACACAAAAAAATGTCTGGAAGCACAAAAGCCTGTTTTATGTGAAAAACCCCTTGTCATCACCCAAAAACAGGCGGTGGAACTGGTCAGCCTGGCAAAAAAGAACAACACCTTCCTCATGGAAGCCATGTGGACGCGCTGTATGCCTGCCTATCTCAAGGCTCAGGAATGGATCAAATTCGGCCGTATCGGCCAGGTAAAACTGATCACTGCCAACTTCAGCTTCCATGTACCCTACGATCCATATAACCGAATTTACAGCAAAGAAACCCAGGGCGGCAGTCTGTATGATGTAGGTATTTACCCCATCGATTTTGCCCTTGGTATCATCGGTGAACCTCCGTTGAGTGTAACGGGGTCAGCTCAATTCGCTCCAAACGGTGTGGATGAAGCTGCTGCCTTCTCGATGAAATTCGCGGGCGGCGCACTGGCCAACCTGGCCTGCGGATTCAACGTGACCGCCATGGAAGAAGCCTTTATCTACGGCACCCAGGGACGCATCGTACTCGAGAACTGTTTCGGGCCTCAAACCGCCATCCTGTGTGATGAAGATGGGAATGAGATCGAGAAATTCAAGAAACCTGTCCCGGATGGATTTGAACACCAGATTCGCCACTGCGCTGAACTGCTGCGCGCAGGCAAAATCGAAAGCAATCTGATCCCTTGGGAAGACACTATTGCCAGCGCTGCTATTTTCGATGCACTGGATCGGCAGTGGGGAATCAAATAAACCTGACAGGAAGAAAAAGGGAGGGATTATGGATTCGAACATAAAACTTAATGGAGATTCACTCAACTGGCTGCTTGAAAAAGAAAATCCTGAAGTCCGCTACCTGGCTCTGCGTGACCTGGCTGGCCTTGCAGATCAAGACCCTGAGCTGAAAGCCATGCGCAAGACCGCCCACCAAAACGGACCGATCGCTTCGATCCTCGATAAGATGGACCCTCAAGGTTTCTGGCAGAAACCAGGCCCCGGCTACGGACCCAAGTACAAGTCCACGGTCTGGTCGCTGTTATTGCTCGCACAATTGGGCGCCGACATCCGCGAGGATGAACGCATCCGCACCGCGTGCAACTACTTTCTTGATCAGGCGCTGGCCCCAGGCGGACAAATTGCCTACAATGGTCAACCGTCGGGCACCATTGACTGCCTGCAGGGCAACATGTGCTGGGCTTTGCAGACACTGGGATGTGAGGACCCCCGCATCCAATCTGCCTATGAATGGATGGCCCGCTCCGTCACCGGCGACGGTATCGCGCCAAACACAGACCGCAAGGCTCCCGTCCGTTATTATGCTTATAAATGCGCTCCCAACTTTGCCTGCGGAGCTAATAATAAAATGCCCTGCGCCTGGGGTGCCGCCAAGGTGATGATGGCATTCGGGGCTTTACCAAAGATAAACCGTACCCCCATGATCGACAAGGCCATCCATGCTGGTTTGGATTTCTTCCTTTCTATTGACCTGACCAAAGCGGAATTTCCAAACGGCTATGATGACCACCCAAGCCGCAATTGGTGGAAGTTCGGTTTTCCGGTTTTTTATATCACCGACCTTCTTCAAGTGGCCGAAGCCCTGGTCTTACTGGGGGTCGACAAAGATCCGCGCCTTGACGGTGTGAAGCGGCTCATCCTTGAGAAACAAGATGCTCAGGGCCGCTGGCCCCTGGAATACGATTACACCGGCAAAACCTGGAGGAGCTACGGCAAGGTGAATGAACCCAACAAATGGGTGACCCTGCGCGTCCTGAGAGTTCTCAAAGCCCTATAGATCCACTTGCTATTCAATTTCACTCTCATTGCTTACTGATGAGAGTTTTCTCATTTAACGGGTTTGAGTCCTTTGTAAGATATAATACTGGGTCTTTAAAATCTAATAGAGAGTTGGTAATTGTTAGTGAATACGAATAATGTTTCAAATGAAATGGTAAAACCAATGCGGATTACTCGGCTCGTGTCGGTAATTTTGAATGGCGTCATGTTGGAAAAATTAGCTGTGGAACACGCTCACAATGTTGATGCAATGGCTGATAGTCTGATGAACAACCTCGCTGGCACGGTTCAGCGAAACATCCTCACCCACGAAGTTGCTCACGT
>DAIEPS010000032.1 GCA_027348305.1 Anaerolineaceae bacterium
GTCTTTCTGCCATTTTGCGCGGGTTGAAGGAGTATTCGCACAACATCACCGCGGTGGTTACCGTGGCGGATGACGGCGGGTCTTCGGGCGAGATCAGAAAAAACATTGGCATTTTACCCCCAGGGGATATTCGCAATTGCCTGGCAGCGCTTTCCAATGATGAAGAATTGATCACCCAGCTTTTTCAATACCGCTTTGCCGCCAGTGCCGGGTTGAACGGACACTCGCTTGGCAATTTGCTCATTTCTGCATTAACCGAAATCACCGGCAGCTTTGAAGAAGCGATCGCCGAAACTGCCAAAGTTTTGGCAGTGCAGGGGCAGGTATTGCCCTCCACTTTGAAGAATGTGACCCTGGTGGCTGAAGTGCAGCTCCCCGACAAAAATGTGGAAGTTGTCGTCAAAGGCGAGAGCAGAATCGGCAAGGTCGGCGGCAAGGTTAAAAAGGTCTGGCTCGAACCCGGCAACCCTGCAGCATTTCCGCCGACTGTGCAGTCCATCCTCAATGCTGACCTGATCATCATCGGGCCAGGCAGCCTGTATACCAGCATCATCGCCAATTTATTGGTGCCTGACCTGGTGGACGCGATCAAAGCCAGCAAGGCTTACAAGTTTTATGTATGCAATGTAGCCAGCGAAAAGGGTGAGACGGATGGCTACTCTTGTGAAGACCACGTCAAAATGATCGAAAGACACGCGGGCAGCCGGCTGGTGGACCTGGTGATCTGCAATCATCGTTTTGAAGGGGTCTTGCCACCAGACGTAACTTGGGTTAAAGTTAATGAAGAAGAAAGCCAGCACCCGATTTACCAGGCTGATCTTCTGGATGTTGATAATCCCTGGCGGCATGATTCAAGCAAGGCTGCCAAAACCGTAATGGACCTTTATTTCGAGAGAACAGGCCCGTTGGGTTCAAAAGACGATAATTCAGCACTCTAATTCTATAGTAACCATGTCTAGACATGGTAAAATATCAGTATTACCCTCAAGGAGGATTTATTATGGCTGTAAAAGTTGGTATCAATGGTTTTGGCCGCATCGGCCGACAGGTTTTGAAAGCAATCAAACAGCATCACGGTTCAGAACTCGAAGTAGTGGCAATTAATGACCTCTTCGATACCAAGACAAATGCTCATCTTTTCAAGTATGACTCAACCTATGGCATTTATCCCGGAACCGTCGAAGCTGGGGATGGCGTCTTAATTGTTGATGGCAAGCCCATCAAAGTTTTCGCCGAAAAAGATCCCGGCGCTCTGCCCTGGGCAAGCCTGGGTGTGGATATCGTCATTGAATCGACCGGTCTCTTCACGGACGCACTTGGCGATCCCGAAAAGGGCAAACCCGGCGCCAATGTTCATATTGTCAAAGGTGGAGCCAAGAAAGTTATCATCTCTGCTCCTGCAAAGAATGAAGATTTGACCATCGTTTTGGGCGTGAATGACAATCTCTACGATTCTGCCAAGCACCACATCGTCTCCAACGCATCCTGCACCACCAACTGCCTGGCTCCCGCTGCCAAGATCGTCAATGACAACTGGAAGATCGTCAACGCAGTCATGACCACCATCCATTCTTACACCAATGACCAGGTCATCCTGGATCAGGGTCATAAGAAAGAAATGCGCCGCTCACGCGCCGCCGGTTTGAACATCATCCCCACCACCACCGGTGCCGCCAAGGCTGTTGCCCTTGTCATCCCTGAATTGAAGGGCAAGTTCGACGGTTATTCTCTGCGTGTTCCAACCCCCACCGTCTCCATCGTGGATTTCGTTGCCACCGTTGAAAAACCCGTTACCAAAGACGAATTGAATGCCGCTTTCGTTGCTGCCTCCAAGGGCGGCATGAAGGGTATCCTCGGTGTCACCACCGGCGAGTATGGTGATCCCCTGGTCTCAACAGATTTCAAAGGCGATCAACGTTCTTCGATCGTTGATCTTCCCAACAACATGGTCATGGGCGGCAACCTGGTCAAGGTCGTCACCTGGTATGACAATGAATGGGGTTATTCCTGCAGAGCTGCTGACCTTGCAGCCATGATGGCCAAGAAACTCTAGTCTTCACTGTGGGAAAATGAGTTTTAACTCTTTTTCTTGATCTGTTCATGGTGCGCATCCCGCTGTTTTTCTGCGGATGCGCATCATGTCTAATTTGCACCGGGAGAAAAATAATATGTTCAACAAAAAGACTATTCGCGATATAGATCCAAAAGGAAAAAAAGTCCTGGTCCGTGTTGATTTCAACGTCCCCACCAAAGACGGCGTTGTCGGCGATGACACCAGGATCCAGGCAGCGTTGCCCACGATCAAGTATCTGCTTGAAAAAGGCGCTGCGGTAATTCTGTGCTCCCACCTCGGCCGCCCCAAGGGTGGACCGGAAGAAAAATATTCGATGAAACCTGTGGCCGAACACCTGGCCAAGCTGCTGGGCATGCCCGTGGCTTTTGCCGCGGACTGCATTGGCCCCATTGCCACTGATGCTGCAGCGGCTTTAAAACCCGGCGGCGTCTTGCTGCTCGAGAATACCCGCTTCCACGCTGAAGAAGAAAAGAACGACATGGGTATGGCCAAACAATTGGCTTCACTGGCCGATATGTATGTCAACGATGCATTTGGCACGGCTCACCGCGCGCATGCTTCCACCGAGGGTGTGACGCACTTCCTCCCTGGTGTGGCAGGCTTTTTGCTCGAAAAAGAAATCAAGTATTTAGGCCAGGTTGTAGCCGACCCCAAGAAACCGTTTGTCGCCATCATGGGCGGCGCCAAGATCAGCGACAAGATCGGTGTGATCAAAAACCTGCTCACCAAAGCCGATTTCGTGCTCATTGGCGGCGGCATGGCGAATACCTTCTTCAAAGCCCAGGGTCTGGATATGGCGGATTCACTCGTCGAAGACGAAGCCCTGGAAACCGCCAAGTCATTGCTCAAGGATGCAGGCAAGAAATTGATGCTACCCGTGGATGTCGTCCTCGCGGACAAATTTGACGCCGAAGCACAATCCAAGACTGCCAAAGTCGGAAACGTTGAAGCTGGCTGGAGAATTCTGGATATCGGCCCCGAGACCGTGGCTGCCTACTCCAAAGTGATTGAGACCGCGGCCACCGTGGTCTGGAATGGACCGATGGGCGTCTTCGAATTTCCGCGCTTCGCCAAGGGGACCTTTGATGTCGCCAAAGCAGTGGCCGCCTGCAAGGGTGTCACCGTGATCGGCGGTGGCGATTCCGTGGCTGCTGTACAGGAATCCGGTTTGGCTGACAAGATCACCCACATCTCCACCGGCGGCGGCGCCTCGCTTGAGATGCTCGAAGGTTTGGAACTGCCCGGTGTGTCTGCCTTGCAGGATAAATAATTCCTTCAAAATGAGAGGGTGAGTTGCTGGACAATTCTGGCGCCATGGAGTAGAATTCATCCGCCACCTGAACCAGTGCTTACCCTCGACCCTCGCACTGTCAGTTGTATTTTTTTGGAGGAACCAAGTTGGCTAATATCAAGTCTGCAATCAAACGTAATAAACAGAACGAAAAGCGACGCGTTCGCAACCGTGTATATCGCGGTGTGGCAAGAACCTTTGTCTCTCGTGCCCGTGTCGCGATCTCAGGCAAGGATGAAGAAGCCGCCAAGGCTGCCACCCTCGCAGCAATTTCTGCTCTTGATAAAGCAGCTCAGAAGGGCGTGATCCACAAGAACAACGCCGCCCGCCGCAAGAGCCGCTTAATGAAATTGCTCGCCACCCAGAAGTAATTAGTTTTTTTTGCGAAGCAATCAAGCGGGAGGTTATCCTCCCGCTTTTGCGTTTCAGTATGACAATCAGTTTTTTTAAGAAAAAAGCGCCTGTGTTATAATCCTTTAGGTTCGATCACTAACGGAACGGGAATTGATCATGTTTGAAAAAGAACAAAACTTCATCGCAGACAAAATTACACAGTATCTAAAAACGAACAATCTCCCCGAAATGGATGTTCGCTGGGCATGGATCCCGTTTAACGGTCAGTGGGGAATATCCACTTCGTTCTTCCAATTGGCAGCCAGGTCTTTTGGCGCAGAAAAGGGCAACGTAGCCCAAAAGGCCAACGAGATCGCCCAGGGTGTGGCTTCAGCCATTGAAATGCCGGCAGGCTTTTCAAAGATCGCAGCAGTCAACGGCTATTTGAATCTGTATTTCTCACCGGCTGATTATTCACGCCGTGTGGTGGATGAGGTTCTGTCTGCCGGTGATGATTATGGCAAAGGCCAACCTCTTGGCAAACGCGTGATGTTCGAGTTCTCTCAGCCCAATACGCACAAGGCTTTCCACGTGGGGCATTTGCGCAGCGCCTTTTTGGGGGATGTGCTTTCGCGTATCGCTGAAGCTGCCGGGTATGATGTCGTGCGCGCCAACTACCCCGGCGACATGGGGTTGCACGTGATCAAGTGGTTGTGGAACTACCTGAAGTATCACAAGGGCGAGAAACCCGAAAAAGATATCACCCGTTGGATGGGTGCGATGTACGCCGAAGCCAACAAGCGCCTTGAAGAGAATCCAGACCTGGATGCCGAAGTGCGGGCCATCTATTCACGCTGGGACAAGAAAGACCCCGAAATAGTGAACTGCTGGAAAGAAACCCGTGAATGGTCTTTGATCGGCTTCAAAGAAATGTACGAGAAACTGGATATCAAGTTTGACCGTTATTACTTCAACTCGATGTTTGAAGAACCCGGCAAGGAGATGGTTGCAGAGTTGATTAACCGCGGCATCGCCGATGACGAACGTCCGCAGGGCGGGGCGGTCATTGTAAAACTCGACGAAAAGCTCGGACTCAAAGAAGAAAAATTCCGCGTGATCGTGGTGCAGCGTTCAGACAGCACCGCGCTTTACGCGACCGAAGACCTGGCGCTGGCCAGGCAAAAATTCCTCGATTATCCAGACCTCGAGAGATCTTACTACGTCGTGGATGTGCGCCAATCGCTGCACTTTACTCAGGTGTTCAAAACGCTTGAGATCGCAGGTTTTGACTGGGCCACACGCTGCCAGCATGTCTCTTACGAACTGGTCAATTTGCCCGGCAACGTGGTGATGGCCTCACGCGAAGGCACGGTTGTGCTGCTTGAAGACCTGATCAGGGAAGCCACCTCTCGCGCGCTTGAAGTGGTGAGAGAAAAGAACCCTGACCTCAGCGAAGAGAGCAAGTTGAAAGTGGCTGAAGCGGTAGGTTTGGGTGCGATCAAATACCCCATGGTTTCGCGTGACAGCGGCAAGATCGTCACTTTTGACTGGGAGACTGCCCTTGACTTTAACGGTCAGGCCGCCCCTTACATCCAATACGCGTATGTGCGCGCGAACAGTATTTTGAAGAAGTACAACGCGCCGCTGCCTGAATCCATTCTCCCCGACGACCAACTCTCGACCAGTGAGATCGCGTTGATCGACCTGATCGCACGCATGCCAGGGGAGATTCAAAAAGCTGCCAAGGAATTGAAGCCATTAACCGTCAGCAATATGGCTTATGAACTGGCCAAGGCTTTCAATGATTTTTATGGTCAATGCCCCGTGCTGATCGCAGAAGAACCGGTGAGATCCGCGAGGATCAGACTGGTGGCGGCTGCAAAACAGGCGATTGCAAATAGTTTGGCGTTACTGGGCATCACAGCCCCACAAGCGATGTGAAAAAAGGCTCGTAAACCAAATTATTTTTAAGGAGATGATCTAAATGGCACGAATTAGAACTTTGATCATGGGAGCAGCCGGTCGCGATTTTCACAATTTCAATGTGTTTTATCGTGACAACAAGGATTATGAGGTAATCGCATTTACGGCAACTCAGATCCCCAATATTGATGGCAGAAAATACCCCGCGGAATTGGCTGGCTCATTGTACCCGGCGGGAATTCCGATCTACCCTGAAAGCGACTTGATCAAATTGATCAAGGAACAGAAAATTGAGCAGGTCGTGTTTGCATACAGCGATGTACCTCATGAAGTCGTGATGCATAAGGCATCCATGGTTTTGGCTGCCGGCGCGGATTTCAAACTGATGGGAACCGAAACCACCCAGGTGAAATCAACCAAACCCGTTGTATCCATCTGCGCAGTGCGCACAGGTTCCGGCAAAAGCCAGACCACCCGCCGTGTTTCTTTGATCCTGCGCGAGATGGGATTCAAAGTGGCAGCGATCCGGCACCCCATGCCTTACGGCGACCTTGTCAAACAAAAGGTTCAGCGCTTTGCCACCTATGCCGACCTCGACAAACACGAATGCACCATTGAGGAACGTGAGGAATACGAACCTCATTTGGATAACGGCGTGATCGTCTATGCCGGTGTGGATTACGAAGCCATTTTGCGCCAGGCTGAACAGGAAGTGGATATTGTCTTATGGGATGGCGGCAACAACGACTTCTCCTTCTACAAACCCGACCTGAACATCGTGGTGGCCGATCCTCATCGTGCCGGACACGAACATGCTTATCATCCCGGCGAAGCCAACTGCCGCATGGCAGACGTCTTTGTGATCAACAAAGTGGATACGGCTGACCCCGACAAGGTCATTGAAGTGCGCAACTCTCTGCATGAGATGAACCCCAATGCGCTGGTCATCGAAGGTGCATCACCGTTATTTGTAGATGATCCCGAAGCCATCCGCGGAAAACGTGTGCTGGTAGTCGAAGACGGCCCGACCTTGACCCACGGCGAGATGAAATACGGCGCCGGCTGGATCGCGGCCCGACGTTTCGGCGCCGCCGAGATCGTGGATCCCCGCCCGTTTGCGGTCGGTTCCATCCATGACACTTATATCAAATATCCCAACACCGGCACTATCTTGCCAGCCATGGGCTACGGTGATGATATGGTCAAAGACCTCGAAAAAACCATCAACAAAGCTGATGTTGACCTGGTGATCTCCGCGACCCCGATCGACCTGAACCGTATTATCAAGGTCAATAAACCCATGCAGCGCGTACGTTATGAATTACAGGAAATTGGCCAACCTACCCTGGTTGAAATTCTGAAAGCCAAGTTCGGCAAGTAAAGGGTATTTATTCACTCAGGAATCTGGTGTAAACTGGTCGTAAGAGCGGTTGCGCCAGGTTCCTGAGTCTTTTTTGGAAGAATGGTCTATGTTTATTGATGAAGCACGTATCTATGTTCGATCTGGCCGAGGCGGCGCGGGAATGATGCATTTCCACCGCGAGAAGTATGTTCCGCGTGGTGGGCCGGATGGTGGTGACGGCGGCAGGGGTGGAGACGTCATCATCAAGGTTCAACCAACCCTGAATACATTGCAGAGCTTTCGGTTTAAACGTAAATACGTGGCTCCTGATGGCGAAAACGGCGGTTCCAGCAACATGACTGGAAGATCCGCCAAGAATCTTATTATCCCGGTTCCCCCTGGCACGATCATTTATGATGATGTCACCGGTGAACTGCTCGGCGACCTGGTGCATGCCGGGGATGAATTACGCATCTGCAAAGGCGGGCGCGGTGGCCTGGGCAACCAGCATTTTGCCACATCCCGAAACCAGGCACCCCGCACGGCTGAAAAGGGCGAACCCCCTGAAGAAAAGAACATCCGGCTTGAATTGAAATTGCTGGCGGATATCGGCATCGTCGGCGTGCCCAACGCGGGCAAAAGCAGCTTTTTGGCTGCCGTCACGAATGCCAACCCGAAGATCGCAGATTATCCGTTTACGACCATCGAACCCAACCTGGGTGTTGCCAACCTGGATGAAGAAACTTCGATCATTCTGGCCGATATTCCGGGCCTGATTGAAGGTGCGCACGAAGGGGTGGGCCTGGGCGACGGTTTCTTGAAACATATCCAGCGCACCAGGGTCTTGATCCATGTCTTGAACGGCATGGCCGAGGATGTCGTAGCGGATTTCACCCAGATCAACTCTGAACTGGCACTGTTTGACCAGGCGTTGGCCAAGAGACCCCAATTAGTGGTTCTCAACAAGATCGACCTGCCTGATGTGCAGGAGAAGTGGCCCGCGATCAAGAAAGCTTTAACTAATAAAGGCTACACTGTCATGTCCATGTCGGCGGTTTCGCACGAAAACCTGCAGGCAGTGTTATGGAAGGCCTACGAACTGCTCAAAGATGCACCCGAAGTGGAAGTGGTCGAAACGCTTATTCCGCTTTATAAACCTGATAAAGATGCCCGCGATTTTGTGATCACCCGTGAAGGTGAAGGATTCAGAGTGAGCGGCGCTGCCATCGAAAGAGCTGCAGAAATGACCTATTGGGAACATGACGGCTCAGTACGTCGCTTCCACCGTCTGATGGTGACCCTGGGTGTGGATGACGCTTTACGTAAGGAAGGAATTGAAGAAGGCGAAACCGTCTACATCAAGGATTACGAACTGGAATGGCAGGACTAGTCGAGAGGGCATGATCTGATGCGCATAGGTATTTTTGGCGGAACCTTCGATCCACCGCATGTAGGCCATCTTATTTTGGCCGAAGAGTGCCGCAGCCAGTTGCAGCTTGACCTTTTATTATGGGTGGTGACAGACAACCCCCCTCACAAACAATATACCAACGTCAGCCCCATTGAACAAAGGCTTGATCTGGTAGCCCTGGCCATTCATGGTAATCCATCATTTCAAATCTCAAGAATTGACATTGACCGTCCTGGTCCGCACTACGCCATCGATACAATGAATTTGCTGCATAAAGAATACCCTGATGCCCAGTTGTTTTACCTGATGGGTGGTGATTCACTGCATGACCTTCCCACCTGGAAGCGGCCCCAGGATTTTCTACGTGTTTGTGACGGCATCGGTGTGATGCGCCGCCATGAAGACGAAGTGGATTTGGAATCGCTTGAAAAGGTGATGCCCGGCATCAGCAGGAAGGTCAAAATTGTTGAAGCCCCCATTTTGGAGATATCTTCCAAGCAGATCAGGCAAAGGATCGCAGAAGGCATGGGTTACCGCTATTACCTGCGTGATGCGGTTTACAAGGCTATTTTGGATTTGGGTTTGTATAAGTAAAACTAAATTTTAATTACAGAGGGGATAAACAACTAAGGAATAAATAATACTTCACAAATTAATTAAGTTCATTATTTTCGACATTTTCTTTGCGACTAATATTTTATATGATTATTTTAAATTTGCCATTAAAGCCTTATTTCATCAGTACCATTCAATATCTTTGACCTTAATTATTTGAGGTGATGTAAAAATGAATAATTTTCTCTCGCGAGTTAATAAACCTGATATATATTTCCCATTATTAATTGTTGCTGTTCTTGCCACTATCTATTATCTAACTTTATTACCTGGTATTGGATATATGGGAGATACTGCTAAATTTCAATTTCTTGGTAAGGTTTTGGGAACACCTCACGCTACCGGATATCCTACTTATCTATTACTCAACCACCTTTTTGTATCCGTTTTCAATTTCGGATCGTTGGCAATGAGAGTCAATCTCTTGTCTTCCATTTTCACCATTGGAGCAGCGTTGATAGAGTATTTTACGTTGCGCCAATTAAAAATTAGGCCGGTTGTCTCGCTTTCCATCGTTCTGACTTTTTGTTTAGGAAAGACTGTTTGGAACCAATCCGTAATTGCGGAGGTCTATACATTAAACCTTCTCTTTCTTTCCACAATCACTTTTTTCTTTTTAAAATGGCACCTCACAAAAATAGATCGTTTTTTTTATCTTGGTTGCTTCTTTTACGCTTTATCATTCGGAAATCATTTGATAATGATTTCTTGTTTGCCAGCGATTGCTTACCTTGTATTTGTTACAGACAAAAAAGTCTTCATTAATCTTAAGAAAATCATTATTATATTATTGTTTATTCTCCTTGGATTGAGCCAATACTATTATCTATATTGGAGAACTATTAGCCCAAACCCTGTCTATCTTGAAATTGAAGTACACAATCTAAATGATTTATTTTTGATATTAACTGGTGGTCAATTTCAGAGCGCCATTTTTCAATTCACTTCTATCAACCAAGTATTATTAAAAATCAAAAAATTTGGCTTCTTTTTCGTCAGAGAACTTCTAATCCTTATCCTTTTTCCTTTTATTGGGTTTGTTCTATCAAAAATAAAACCCCTTAAGATATTTCTTCTACTTGGTTTTATCGGCAACGTGATTCTCTCTTTCTCATACAACATTGATGATATATGGGTATATCTTATTCCTTCGTATTTCTATTTAAGTATTCTTACTGCAGTTGGGTTTGAACAAGTTATCGACAGGTTAAGTGGTAATAAATTACAGATATTTACTGTTATTACAGTATTAATTCCACTTATTTTTGTTGGATTAAATTATCAACGCAATGACATGAGTAAAGATACTGCTGATAAAGTGTATATTGAAAATGTTTTGTCAACCATTAAAACAAATGGATATATCATTAATCCTGGTTATGATAAATTTGAGTATCTAAAGTATTACCTTCTTGGAGAAGACCTTGGTGTTAAGAATAATATTCAGATGGTAAATTTTGAAGAGGCACAATCCTTCTTAAAACAAAATGATCCAAAATCAGCAAATTATTTACCTGTTTATTCATTGGAAGAGGACCAAACAAAAGATTTGAAAAACCTTGGTTATTGTGACGAAGAAGTCTTCAATAATTTTTATATCATCACGAATTGTTCAAAAAACCAATAAGTTTAATTTATTCCTTGAAATTAACAAAAAACCCCTGAATTCAATTCATCCAGAATTCAGAGGTTTTTAATAATTTTTGTTCTACTGTTGTTTGAGATTCAGATTACCGACCGCCATATTCAGGTTGATGGTGATCAATGGGCCAGAAGTACCGCATTTGTAAGTTGAGCCGGAGATCGTCCAGGTGCCATTGGCATCCACATTGCTTAAGCCGTTGGTGAGATCCACTTCGGCACGCACATTTTCAGGGATGATGATGGTCATATCACTCATGCCTGATTGCACGCGGACGAACATGTCATTCTGAACATCACCGCTAAAATCGAGGGTGTAGCTGCCAACACCGCTGTCAAAGTAGATGTTCTTGGTATTGGCGTTGCCCAAGCCAAGAAGTTCAACATCAGAGGCGCCGGTCTTGTAGCTCAACCGCTCCATTACCACGGGGTTCAAAGTGTCAAATTGGACAGTCGCCTTGCTTGCACCATCTGAAATATCCAGGTTGGTGATCGACAGGCCGCTGAGGTCGACCTTTCCTTCATACGCGCCCGCATTGATGGTCAGGTCGATGGGGGCATGGCCGAATTTGAGTTTCCAATCATTTTTAATGTCGCCATCTGGGATGCCAACATTTGAGGAGTTATTCTGTGAAATGGTGATCCTGCTTGATGAACGAGAGACCTCGGGTTTCCAGTTTGCGACATTATATTCAACGCTTCCATCGACCAGGTCAGACGCGCCATTGGCAATGCCCAGTGTGCCGGCACCCATTTCGATGGTGACTTTATTAACATTCACACCGGTAAGGGCAGGTTCGCTGATCTCAAATGTGCTCGTTACCCCGGTATCTACAGAGGGGACATTTACAGAAAAGGAACAGGCCATCAAGGTTAGTGCAACAAGAGCAATGAACGCTATTTTTAGTGATTTCATAATTTTTATCCTTTGAAAAGCCTGGCGGTTTAGATGCTAAACCGCCAGGTTGTTTTTTTACTTAACTAAGAGGTGGTTCAGGTGCTGACGGCGGTGTTGGGGGAACCGGTGCTGAAGGGACCACTGCCTGCACGACTTTATTGGCGTATTTGGAAGATCCAAATCTTGAGATGACCACGGCGCCTAAACCGAGGATGGCAACGATCACACCGATCAACCATCCGACGCAGGGGATCAAGGTAGCGAAACCGGTGACCAATCCCAGCAGCAGAACACCAATGCCGGCAGCGATGGAGGGGTGCCAGGTGGTCTTGAACTCCACGAAGTCGCGAATCGCGTAGAGACCCTGCGCGCCGTCGCCCAGCCAGTCCTTGGGCGCGGCGAGATCGGTGAAGTGCACCCGCTTGACGCTCTCGGCGGCG
>DAIEPS010000033.1 GCA_027348305.1 Anaerolineaceae bacterium
TCTGGTCCGCAATGGTCAAATGGAAGTCATCCAACCCTACATTGATTCCGGTGTGATCAAAGTCGTGGCTGACTTCTGGGTAGAAAACTGGGATGCAGCAAAAGCGCTTGCTCAGATGGAAAACACCCTGACCGCACAGCAGAACAAGATCGATGCAGTGATCGCCTCAAATGACGGCACCGCACTCGGTGAATTGACTGCCTTGAAAGCCCAAAACCTGGCTGGCAAAGTCCCCATCTCTGGACAGGATGCCACTGCTGACGGCTGCAACAGCATCGTCAAGGGCGAACAGACCGTGACCGTCTACAAAGACTTCCGCCTGTTGGTTCCAAAAGCAGCCGAAACAATGGATGCCCTGATCAAGGGTAAAACCATCGAAGGTGTTCAGAACATCCCCCTTAAGACTCTCTTCGGTGATGATGCTCTGACCGGCGATATGGCCTGCGTCTTCCTGCCTGTTGTTCAGGTGAACAAAGACAATGTCTACCAAGAGATCGTTGTCAGCGGATTCCAACCCTACGATGCAGTCTATCGCGATATCCCTGCTGATCAACTGCCTCCTAAACCATAGTCGTCTTTGAACTGAAATTGCATTAGCGTATAACGATTCTTCCGCGCTTGAGGCCTTTTTATCAGGCGCGGAAGAAACCCAAAAAGTTGTTTAGTTGATAGGCGTAAAGCTGTTTTCGAAAAAAACCAGGTCCGGTTTTTCGCCTTTTCACTAAAAAACTTGAAAAAACCTTATCAATGAATTAAATAGGATTTGCCGATGGACGAAAACGTTATTCTCGATATTCAGCACGTTACGAAGGCGTTTCCCGGTGTCATTGCGCTCAATGATGTCAGTTTTCAGGTCCAACGTGGAGAGATCCATGGATTGTGCGGCGAAAATGGTGCGGGAAAATCCACTTTAATGAAAATTCTTTCTGGCGTCTATCCACACGACACCTATGAAGGAGACATTTTCTATAATGGCGAACTTCTAAAGTTGGAAGGAAGTGCCATTCATAAGGCAGCTGAAAAAGGCATCGCCATTGTTTATCAGGAATTAACCCTGGTTCCAGGGATGACGGTAGGCGAAAACATATTCCTGGGCAAGGAACCTGTTGAAAGAGGGTCGATCAACTGGGATCGTGTTTATTCTGACACACAAAAGATCCTTAATGAATACCATCTGGACGTCCACCCCCAGGATATCGTCAAGAACCTCGGCGTTGGCAAAATGCAAATGACAGAGATCGCCAAAGCGCTTTCTGAAAATGCCAAAGTACTTATCCTGGATGAACCCACCAGCGCCCTTTCTGAAGCAGAAGTGACCCAATTGATGGGCATCCTTCAAACCTTGAAAGAACACGGGGTTACCTGCATCTACATCACCCACAAAATCGAAGAATTCTTCCGCATCACGGATCATGTAACTGTCATGAGAGATGGCAAGGTCGTTACCACTCAAGAGACGAAAAACTTGACCTCTGAAAAATTGGTCCAATACATGGTCGGACGCGAGATGAAGGAGCGTTTCCCGAAGGGCAATCGCCACCCTGGAGATGTGATCTTTGAGGTGGATGATATTTACGCCGAAGACCCTGATAAAGGAAAGGAAGTACTCAAGGGAGTTTCCTTCAACTTGCGCAAGGGAGAGATCCTGGGTATAGCAGGTTTGATGGGCTCCGGACGTACTGAACTGGTGATGACTATTTTTGGTGAATACGGAAAGATCACCAAAGGCTCAATGAAACTGTATGGCAAAGAAATTACCATTGAAAATGGCAATTCAGCCATGAAACACGGCATCAGCCTTGTTCCCGAAGATCGCAAACGACACGGATTGGTCTTGATCCAGTCCATTCTAAAAAACATCTCGCTGCCTAACCTTGATCGGTTTGCTTCCTTCATGCGCATCGACCAGGATGCTGAACTTGCTGAAAGTTTGAAGTTTGCAAAAGAACTTGCCATCAAGACCCCCAGTCTCTTTGTCCCTGCTGAATCGCTTTCAGGCGGCAACCAGCAAAAAGTGGTCATTTCGAAATGGCTGATGTCTGGGCCTAAGATCTTGATCATGGATGACCCGACCCGCGGAATTGATGTGGGCGCCAAGTATGAGATCTACAAACTCATGAACGAACTTGCAGAGCAGGGTATTTCCATCATCATGATCTCAAGCGATCTTCAAGAAGTGATCGGAATGAGTGACAGGATCATGGTGATGTGTCACGGAAGCTCCAATGGCATCTTGGAAATTGCAGATGCAACCCAGGAACGCATTATGACACTGGCGACGGGCATTGCCTGAACAGTATTAATTTCATTCAAGAGGTGAATTATGAATTTTTCTGAGTTAGGCCAACGATTTCGCAAGAACATCCAGACATATATCATTATCATTGCTCTGGTCGCCATTTGGGGCGTTTTTGCCATCATTACCAAAGGTGGCTATTTCATGCCACAAAATATCTCCAACCTGTTCCGGCAGATGACCGTCACCGGTTTTCTCGCAGTGGGTATGGTTTTGGTCATGGTGACAGGCGGTATTGACCTTTCAGTGGGTAAGCTGGCAGGTTTTGTCTCTGTTGTTGCTGCACTGTTCCAGCGTGATGTCTGGTTTCATTTAATTCCAAACCAGCCTGTTTTGGCTGCCATTTTGACTGTCTTTGTGTCCATGATCGTTGGCACATTGTTCGGCATGTATCAGGCTTACATCATCGCCTACTTGCGCGTCCCGGCTTTTATTGTGACCCTGGGCGGCATGTTCATCCTTAATGGCGGTATTTTGCTTGCTACTGGCGGACAGACCATTGCGGCGAACCAACCGGGTTTCAGCTACATCGCACAAGGTTATCTTAACCCAACCATCGGCTGGATCCTGGGGGTGGCGGTGGTTGCCATTCTGGTTTTCATGATGTTTGCGAGCCGGAGAACCAAAAGAAAATATGGTTTTGAACTTAAACCCATTTACCAGGATCTTTTAAAAACAGGATTCTTCTCTCTGTTGGTCCTGGTGTATGTAGGTGTGGTCAACAAATACAATGGTGTACAGGTTCCGGTCTTGCTGCTTGCTTTAACAGCCATCATCGTTTCTTACGTCTCGACCAATACGCGTTTTGGACGCTATGCCTACGCCATTGGCGGTAATAGAGAAGCAGCCCGACTTTCTGGTATCAACATCAAAAAACAACTCTTCCTGGTTTTCACCTTAATGGGATTGCTTTCTGGCATTGGAGGTGTGGTATTAGCCTCTTATGTGGGTTACGGAACCATCGCGGCGGGGCAAGGATATGAACTTGACGCCATTGCGAGCTGCGTACTCGGCGGCACATCCACACTCGGCGGATCAGGAACGATATTCGGTGCCCTGGTGGGTGCATTGATCATGGCCAGCCTTAACACGGGGCTGCAAATGATGAATGTGGCACCTGCCTGGCAGTACGTACTTCGAGGCCTGGTATTGGTTGTGGCAGTTATTGTGGATGTGTACTTCAAGAAACAAAGTAATTAATTGATCTTGGTTCGACAAATTAATGATGAAAGAAGATGTGTGATGACAATTTATCAACCTAAACCTGAAGACAAATTTACTTTTGGCCTCTGGACGGTAGGGAATCGTGGACGCGACCCATTTGGGGCAGAGGTGCGCGGTTCAAAAAAGCCAGCCGAACTCGTCCACCTGCTCGGTGATGTGGGTGCATACGGTGTCAATTTCCATGACAATGACCTGATCCCCATTGATGCCACACCCGCAGAAGCCGAAGCCATCAAGAAGGACTTTCGCAAAGCGCTGGACGACACAGGACTTAAAGTGCCCATGGCGACGACCAACTTGTTCTTCGATCCCATTTTTAAGGATGGCGCGTTTACCAGTAACGACTCGAAAGTACGGGCATACGCCCTGCAAAAAACCATGAAGTCGATTGACCTGGGTGCGGAGTTTGGCGCCACGATCTACGATTTCTGGGGCGGACGCGAAGGGGTTGAAACAGATTCAGGCAAGAGCGCGGTGGAGTCTATCAAACGCACCCGCGAGGCGATAAATTTCTTATGCGAGTATGTGATCGCACACAAATACAACATGAAGTTCGTGCTTGAAGCCAAACCAAACGAACCTCGCGCTGATATTTACAATGCCACCACCGGTCACATGCTGGCCTTCATCACCACACTTGACCACCCTGAGATGGTCGGCGTGAACCCTGAAGTAGCCCACGAAACCATGGCCGGCCTCAACTTCATGCATAACGTAGCACAAGCCTGGGAAGCCGGCAAGCTCTGGCATATTGACCTGAACGACCAGTACCCCGGGCGCTATGACCAGGACCTGCGGTTTGGGTCCAGGGATATAAAGGCAGCCTTCTACCTGGTGAAATTCCTTGAGGATGTCAAATTCGATGGTTCGCGCCACTTTGACGCCCATGCTTACCGAACCGAAGACTTTGAAGGGGTTAAGGATTTTGCCCGTGGCTGCATGCGAACTTACCTGCTGCTCAAAGACAAAGCCCAACAATTCAACGCAGATAAGGACGTACAGGCCATACTGGCTGAGATCAACCAGCAGGACGCATCCATGTCGGGGTTCTTCGGCAAATACTCCGCAGCCAAGGCGGATGGACTTAAAGCGCAAGCCTTTGACCGCGCTGAAATTGCCAGCCGTGGCTTGAAGTATGAGCGCCTTGATCAATTGACCATCGATATTCTTACCGGAACACGCTGATATTTCGTGAAGCTCTGACCAGGCTTCAATTGCCAGAAGAGGAGGGAGTGATCTCTCCTCTTTTGGTTTAATCCTCCGGCAGCATGGCTTTGCGTTCTATGGATTGAATGAATTCGGTCTTCGCATCGGTATACCCCGACCGGTCCGAGCCAAACTCGCTCGCGAGCTTGAGTTTGAGTGTGGCATACTCAACAACGCTTTCGGGGTGTGAGCGCAGATAATCCCTGAAGGCAATGTGCCGGCGGAAGAAAAGGCTTTGCGGTTCAACCATGTGCAGATGAAAGCTGTCTTCTCCATCCTGTTGTTTGTAGAGATATCGGCGTTCGGGCAGATCCACTTCATATTCAGGGACGTAAACATACCCCAATTGTTCAAGGTGCGGCACAAAGCGCGACGAATCCGCCAGGCTTTTTACGCCGATCAGCATGTCGATGATGGGTTTGGCTGCCAGCCCAGGGACGGCGGTGCTGCCGATGTGTTCGATCACGGTGATATAATGCCCGATCGAGATCTGGATCAGGGAGGATTCACGAATGAATAACTCAGGCCATTGCGGATTATATGGTTCAATGATGATCGGTGAAGGAGTTTTAGGCATGGGTACTCTTTTCGGGCTGTGGTGAGCGCTGCTCTATGTTATAAATAAGCAACTCGGACTCATGATTTGATGATGACTGAAACGAAACCTTTTCATCGATTTTACCCTTTTCTGCTCATCCTGTTTGGCTTGATGCTGACCTGCGGGCTGGCGGCCATGCTGTTGATCGGCACCACCTCGCGTTATATGCAAGACGATTATTGTTACGCGTCTCTGCTGCGCGGGAATTTCTGGCAGCAGCAGGTGAACGCCTATCTACACGAGACCACTTTTTCGGGCAACCGTTTTGCATTGACCCTGTTCATGGGTATCAGCGATCGCTTTGGTGCTGCGGCAACCCGCTTTGTACCGCCTTTCATGCTGTTGGCATGGCTGGGGAGTCTTTATTTTTTCATTCGTCAGCTCCCATGGTTCAATCGAAAGCAGTGGGTCAATCGTCTGGAAGCATTTATTATCGTTGAAGGACTGATACTGTTCACCCTGGGGATGGCTCCCAATTGGGTGCAGGTCTATTTCTGGCGGGCGGGGATGTTCCCTTACCTGGCGCCGCTGGTAACCGGGTCGCTGCTGATGGGGCTGCTGGCCAAGAGTCTGACAGCCGGTAAAAAACGGTGGCATTGGTTGGGTCTTGTGCTGCTGACCGCCTTCATTACCGGTGGATTTTCAGAGATCGCGGTGGTAACGGAACTGGCCATGCTTGGGCTTGGCCTAATCATCATGCTTCTAATGAAGAAGGATAAAAAGGCGCTCGTTTTACCTTTTACGATGGCCATCCTCGGATGCGGCGCAGCTATGGTCTTGATCGTTTTTTCCCCCATGAATTTGCTGCGTCTGCAGCGCTCTTACAGCGAATCGGCTCCCTTGCTGCAAACCCTGGTGAACTCCTTCGAGGGCGGACTGACCTTCTACCTGGCGACGTTCTACCGCCAAACACTTTATTATGCTTCCGCTGTATTGATCTTCACGTTGCTGGACTGGGCGATCAGTAAAAGGCTTGGCATATCCTCGCCGCCGCTCAAGAAGACACTGCTTTGGGCAGCCGGTTTAATCCTCGCAACTTACCTGATCACCTCCGCGGCCATGGCGCCTGGTTTTTACGCCGAAAACTCCTACCCCAGCGACCGCGCACAAATTGTTCCGCGTTTCGTCAGTCTCCTGCTGGCGCTAGGACTGGGAATGCTGGCGGGGAATGCCTGCTCTGGCATCAAAAAACGCTGGCTGTCTTCAACCTTCCTGACCCTGGTTGGGACGGCAGTTTTATTGATCATCGTATTCTGGTTCAACGGCATGAAGTTGAATTTTCATCCGCCGGCTTTCCCCGAGATGCGCGAGTGGGTAAGGGCTAATATGGGCATCAGCCTGTTGGTTTTGTTCGGTTCATTGCTGGTAGTCGGGTTCGTGGTCTGGAAAACAGATATCCGGCTAAGTCTTTCCATCTGCCTTGCCTTACTCGGCATCCCGGCGTTGATCATCGGCGCCAGGTTCGCCACGGAGTTTCCGCTCATGCAGCAGCGCGCGGACCTATGGGATGGACGCGACGCCCGGATCCGGCAAATGCAGGTGGTGGGTGAAACGCAGTTGGTCGTACCGGCCATGAACAGCCTGGCGGGCATTCTGGAACTTTCAGAAAATGAGGGTTTCTGGGTGAATCACTGCGCCGCGGCTTATTACGGCGTGGACTCCATCAGTGCGGTGGAACCTGTGCTGGACCCCATCCAACTTTCTGCACCCTAGATTGTAGTGCGTATAGACATCTAAGTGGGGCAATAAAAACAGCCGATCGCGCGGCTGTTTGTCATTATTTACCTGGTCATAATGCCGAAGAGATAGACTTCGGTCAATTCCTGCAGTGCCGCAGATTGTGAGTCAGGGTCGGGGGGTTTGCCCAGCAGCATTTCGGTCATGTGAAATGTGTAGAACAAGCCAAAGAAAGCGCGCAGCAATCCGTCATTAGAGATCTGGCGCAGCGAGGTGGAGTCGCGTCTGAGTTTTGTGGCGAATTTTTCCATGCCAGGGGCCACCTGCGGCCAGGCGAGCCTCAAATGTTTACCCTGGAATTCCACCACGTCGATAAAGACCAGCTTGATCAGGTCTGGACGAGCGTTCAGTTGAGTGACCAGGCGCCTTGCAGCGGTCCGCGCGATATCTTCCGCAGTAGCACCCTGCGAGTTTTCGAGCGCTAATAGAAGAAGAGGGTAGGGGTTGTAGGCTTCGAAAACAGCCCTGAAAAGGTCGTCCTTATCCACGAAGTGGTTGTAGAGCGACCCCAGCGCCATGGCGGACTCTTTGGCGATCTGGCGCATGGTGGTGCCGTGAAATCCCTGCTCCAAAAAAAGGCGGTGCGCAGCAGAGACGATCTGCTGCCTGGAGCGGGTTGGGTTTGGTTTGCTTTTTCCCAATTTTTCATCTGTCATGGGTTAATTGTATGGTGAAAACAGGTTCATGGCAAATGATTGAGAACAAGATCATTAGAAATAATGATTTTGTATCGGGTTGGTAATACTCCAGAATGAAAATCAAAGGATTATGCAGGAATAAACTGAAAAATTGATGCAGATCGTATGCAGAATTCCTCGCGCTTCGCTATCTATTTCAAAGTGGTGTATAATTAATAATCTCGATAATTGGCGTTAAAATAGCGTTAAAAACTACTAGACATTGGTAAAATTTTCGTTATAATAAAGTAACATTAGCGGTAAATAACTAAATAGTTGTTGTTGTGGCAGCGAAGATACACACCCTGAATTTGGTCGCAGACTTCATAGGTGAAGTAGGGGTGTGAGGAGCTAATTGCGAAACCGGCCTTTATAGGTCGGTTTTTTGTTATTAAGTACTCTTTATTGGTGGGAATCACAGTTACACAATTCAATTTTATAGGTAGTTGGTAAGCCACTTTTATCGGTAGATTTGAAATCTTAATAATAATTTCAAACTATTTTTGTTTGTATCCACACTAGGGATGTAACAGGAGAAAACGATGAAAACTGCAGCAAAACAACTACTGAAAACTTTGTTCGTCTTTATTATGATCACTGCATTGGCAGTCCCGCAATCCGTTTTTGCGCAAGACGCTCAGCCGACGTCTGAACCGGTTGCCACCGAAGTAGTGGTCACCGACGTTCCGACTGAAGTTGCTACCGAAGCGGCGACAGAAGTTGCGACCGAAGCGGTGACTGAGGTTGCCACTGAAGCTCCTGTGCAGCAAGAAACCGTTGCCCCCACAGCGGTTGCGACAGAAGCTCCGGTTGTTGAAGAAACCGTGGCAGATGTGGTCGATGCCCTGGCAAGTGAAGACCTTCAATTATTTGATGAAAATGGAAACCCAATTGCTTTAGGTTCAACAGCCGCTCAAGATGCAATTGATTCCGCTGATCCTTGGTTTGTGGATCCTTCAAATTCCAATCGCGTGATTGCTTATCAATCCAGTTGCTCGGGTTGGGCTCCTCCCGCGCCGTATACGCTGGGAGAGTGCCATGAAAGCACCACCCCAATTCAAACAGCGATCAACCATGCCCCTACCGGCGCAACGGTTCATTTGACTGGTTTATTCACAAATGAGACTATTGATATCAACAAAAGTATCACCCTGGATGGCGGCGGAGTGACAACCATTCAGGCACCGGGGGATTTTGGTAATGATGCAGACTATACCCCTTTGGGATTCTCCTATTACGGCTTAATTTACATCCATGATGCCATCGGAGTGACGATTTCTAATCTTCTCCTTGATGGGCATAGTGATTCTGATACCATCTCTACGAATGACTATGATGGCTATTCATATATAGCCGGCATTCTGATCCATAATGCATCAGTAACGATCAATCATGTTGAAATTATGGATTTTTCCGAATCAGAAAGTTCTGGTGAAGAGAATGATGAAGGCGCCGGCATAATCGTTGTAAACAATGATCGTGATGTAAATATCACCAATAATTACATCCATAATAACGAAAACGGCATCATCGTCAATAACTCAGAAGATGTGTCAATTACCGGCAACTATATTGCAAATAATACATCAAGCAATACGCCTAATCATGTGGTCTCAGACGATGGCAATGATGGCATTCAGGTAAATGATTGGTCTTCCGTATCCATTTCTGGAAACCAGATCACTGGTAATGAAGATGGCCTTTATGCTTCAAACCACAGTGAAATAAATGGCAGCAACAATAATATCTTTGGAAATTCACATCACAATGCGGAATTCACCGTATCGTCTGATGGTGATCTGCAGAACAATTACTGGGGCGTCTCAGCCGCTCGTTCAGGCAATCACTTCCATGCAAATGACGGAGAAGCTTATTCAACTGCTGAGGCTTATCAATGTGATAAAAATCACAAAGATTGGCCTTGGTCAGATAAATACTGGGCTTGTCAACTTGTTAAGTGGGGAAGTTGGTATGCTGTTGATAGCGGCGCATATACTCAGAATTGGGATGATTTCAAAGATGCAGCTCAATTAGAAGGTTTGGATAAAGAAGATGTTATGCCTGCTTTGAACGGTCCGGTTACGGTCGACCCTGATGGTGATGGGATCTTCCCGATCGATAACTGCCAGACGGTTTACAATCCAGATCAAAAAGATTCTGATCACGACGGCATCGGGGATGCCTGCGAGACTCTGGTGATGGCCAATCAATCTATCAACATTACAACTGCCGCTCCTGCAAGTGCAGTATACGGATCATCCTTCAATGTGGCTGCCTCAGCGACTTCAGGTCTTGGTGTCTCGATCCTTGCTTCTGGCGGATGCAGTGGCGCTGGCGTAAATACTGCCTCGATTACCATGGTTAGCGGTACAACCGCCTGTGTGGTCACTTACACACAACCCGGAAATTCCTCCTATTATCCTGCTCCGACTTTGTCCAGTTCAACCTCTGCACAAAAGAAAACTGCATCAGTGACTCCTGCAGCAAAAAGCAAGATCTACGGCTCTGCAGACCCGATCTTCACTGGAACATTGACCGGATTCCTGGCTGCTGATGGTGTTTCTGCAACCTACTCACGCACCGCTGGAGAAACTGCCGGTGGCAACTATACGATCAGTGCTGTGCTCAGCCCTTCTGCTGTGCTTGTGAACTACGATATCACCTACAACACTGCAAAGCTAACCATTACCAAGAAAACGGCATCAGTTACTCCCGCAGCTCAAACCAAGGTTTATGGTTCCAATGATCCAACCTTTACAGGCTCTCTTGATGGCTTCCTGCCTGCTGATGGTGTTTCTGCAACCTACTCCCGCAACGCTGGAGAAGCTGCTGGTGGCAACTATACGATCAGTGCAGTACTCAGCCCTTCTGCTGTGCTTGTGAACTACAACATCACCTACAATACTGCAAAACTGACCATAACCAAGAAAGCTGCATCCGTTATCCCTGCCGCTCAAACCAAGGTCTATGGTTCTGCTGACCCAACCTTGACCGGTACACTAACTGGTTTCTTGAGCGCTGATGGTGTTTATGCAACCTACTCTCGTACTGCAGGTGAGACTGCTGGCGGTGACTATACCATCAGTGCTGTGCTCAATCCTACTGCTGTCTTGGCGAACTACAATATCACTTACAATACAGCAAAATTGAACATTACAAAGAAAGATGCATCCGTGACGCCCTTCAACAGTGGCAAGAGTTATGGCGCTGATGAACCAACCCTGACCGGAACCTTGACTGGATTTGTGGAATCAGATGGTGTAACTGCGACTTACTCCCGTACAGCAGGTGAGACCGTTGGTGGAACCTATATCATCAGTGCAGTGCTTACCCCTGTTTCTGTGTTATCCAATTACAACATCACTTATAATACTGCCAGCTTCATTATTGGAACAAAAGTGGCTGTCGTGACACCCGACAATAACAGCAAGGAATATGGTTCTTCCGATCCTGCCTTAACTGGAACGTTGTCTGGTTTCTTGCCCTCTGATGGTGTTACGGCAGTTTATACACGTGCGGCTGGTGAGACAGTTAATGGTGGACCTTATAAAATTAGTGCAGTACTTAGTCCTTCTTCAGTACTTGCGAATTACGCGATTGTCTACAATACAGCCAATTTCACCATTACCCAGAAAGCTGCTTCCGTTGTTGTTAACACCAAGTCAAAAACCTATGGAGATGTTGATCCGGCCTTTACCGGAACCCTGACAGGCTTCCTTTCTGCAGATAATGTCGTGGCAGCTTATTCACGTGTTGCCGGTGAAACGGTCGGCAAGTATGCCATCAGTGCGGCACTCAGCCCAACAGCAGTGCTCAGTAACTACAACATCACTAATACCTCTGCTGATCTTGAAATTACCAAGAAGTCAGCCACTGTAACTACTGACGCCCAGACCAAAACCTACGGAGATAGTGATCCTGTTCTGACAGGGAAGCTTGACGGCTTTTTGGCAGCCGATGGCGTAACTGCTGTCTACGGCCGTGCAGCAGGCGAACCTGTTGGTACTTATGAGATCAATGCCACCCTCAGCCCCACAAGCGTACTCAGTAACTATGCAATTACCACTGATTATAAAAAACTGACTGTCACTCCCCGCCCGGTCACCGTGACCCGCTCATCGCGCTAGGTCGCCATGCAAACGCTCTCCTTCCGCGCCATGCACAGCCAGATGGCCGCCTTCGTCGACAGCGACCGCCCCAGCCTGGGCAGGCGCCTGGCCGAAGTGCCC
>DAIEPS010000034.1 GCA_027348305.1 Anaerolineaceae bacterium
GCGGATGTCTACCGCCTGCCCTTCGTGGAAGGTGCCTTCGACGGCGCCACCATGATCCGCACATTGCACCACATGGCTGACGCGCCCGCCGCACTGGCTCAGGTGCGCCGTGTTTTGAGTGAAAATGCCACCTTCATTCTGGAGTACGCCAACAAGCGCAACCTCAAATCCATGCTGCGTTATCTGCTGGGCAAACAGAAATGGTCCCCTTACACCGCCGAGCCGGTGGAGTATCTTGAGCTCAATTTCGACTTCCACCCCGCGGCCATCCGCGCATGGATGAAGGACGCAGGGTTCCGTATTGACAAAACCATTACCGTCAGCCATTTCAGGCTGGGGTTCCTGAAGCGCGCCGTCCCCACCAGGGTATTGGCGGCGTTGGATAGCGTTGCCGGGCTGACCGGTCCGCTGTGGCAGCTCAGCCCGAGCGTATTCACACGCTCCACGGCTTTGGGCAGCACGCCTGTTGCTGATGGGTTCTTTAGTTGCCCTGCCTGCCACGAACCGCTGGAAGACACCCCTCCGCTGATCCGCTGCCCGAAGTGCGAACGCACATATCCGGTCAAAGATGGGATTTATGATTTCAGACTAGATCAAAAATAAATTTAGTCTAAAAGTATTCTCTCGCGGAGGCGCGGAGCACGCGGAGAAGAGCATTTTAAAAAACAACACATGATAAGAAAGTCTTTATATTTAAATGGCTGATTTTTTGCTCGACAATCTTAATCCGGCGCAATTACGCGCGGTGACCGCCCCCGCCGGGCAGACCCTGGTGCTGGCCGGCCCCGGCTCAGGCAAGACGCGCGTGCTTACCCGCCGCCTGGCCTATTTAATCGAGCGCATGAACGTGCCGGCTTACGACATCATTGCCGTAACCTTCACCAACAAGGCCGCGCGCGAGATGGAAAACCGTGTGGTCACCCTGGCGCAGCGCAGCCTGGATGGCATCTGGCTGGGCACCTTCCACGCCATGTGCGCGCGCATCTTGCGCCGCGAGGCGGACGCCCTGCCCTTCAGCTCAAACTTCGTCATCTTCGACAGTTCCGACCAGGAAACGCTGGTCAAGCGCGCCCTGCACGACCTGAACATCGACGACAAGATCCACCGGCCTGCCGGGATTCACTCGATGATCTCTTCAGCCAAGAACGACCTGCTGAGACCCTCGGATATGCCGCGCGGCTCCTACAAAGAAGAAGTGGTCGCCAAGGTTTATGCCCGCTACCAGGAACTCTTGACCGCCAACAACGCCGTGGATTTTGACGACCTGTTGATGTGCGCCACCCAACTGCTTCAGCAGAACCCTTCCATTTCAGAGAAATACGCCCATCGCTTTCAACACGTGCTGGTGGATGAATTCCAGGACACCAACATCGCGCAGTACGAACTGCTCAGGCACCTGGCTGCTTATCACCAGAACATCTTTGTGGTGGGGGATGAGGATCAATCCATCTACCGCTGGCGCGGCGCGGATTACCGCAACGTGCTGCGCTTTGAGAAGGATTATCCGCAGTGTGAGAAGATCCTGCTCGAGCAGAACTACCGCTCCACCCAGAACGTGCTGGATGCCGCCCGCCAGGTGATCGACCGCAACCGCAACCGCACCCCCAAACACCTTTTTACCGAACGCGGGGCGGGCAACAAGATCGTCCAGTATGTAGCCACCGACGACGTGGCCGAAGCCGCCTACGTGGTGGATACCATTCAACAATACCTCGCCACCCGCAAGGCCGTGGCGGATGATTTCGCCGTGATGTACCGCACCAACGCGCAGAGCCGTGTGATCGAAGAAGCCTTCATGCACTCCAACCTGCCTTACCGGCTGATCGGCGCGCAAAAGTTCTACGGCCGCAAAGAAGTCAAGGATATGATCTGCTTCCTGCGCCTGGTGGAAAACCCCGCGGATGAGGTCAGCTTATTGCGTGTAGTCTCAGTGCCTCCGCGCGGGATCGGCGACAAGACCATCAGTGCCTTGCAATCCGCAGCCGCGATCGCCAGCATCAGTGCCGGAGAAGTATTGCTGGATCTTGGCAAGAACGGCGACGCCTCCCCCTATTGGAGTCAGATCGGGCGCTCCGTGATGCCTGTGGCAGATTTTGGTGCCATGCTCAACGAATGGGTCGAAGCAAAAGCGAAATCATCCATTGCGGCCATGTTTGACCGCATCGTCCATGACACGGGCTATGAAGAATTCATCAAGGCCGAGAGCGACGTCAACAACGACCGCTGGGAAAACGTGCTTGAGCTGCGCCGCCTGGCCTACGACTTCCAGGAAAAGGGCATGACCGAATTCCTGCAGAACCTGGCCCTCGTCTCGGATCAGGATACCATCCCTGATGCGGGCGACACACCGGAAGACGGCAAAACTAAAGGTGCCGTAACTCTCTTAACCCTGCATGCCGCCAAAGGTCTGGAATACAGCCAGGTGTTCATCATCGGCCTGGATGAGGGTCTGCTGCCGCACAGCCGTTCGCGCGACGACCCCGAAGAGATGGCCGAGGAACGACGCCTGCTGTACGTGGGCATGACCCGCGCCAAGAATCAGCTTTACCTGCTGCGTGCCGAGCGGCGCTCCAACTTTGGCTCATGGGAATACAGTGAGGCCTCGCGTTTTTTGGCCGATATCAGCGATGACCTGATCACCAACCAGGGCAGGCGCAATGCCACCCGCCGTGATGCACGCGAAGACGACTTCCGCTGGAGCACCACCGGGGTGACCCGCAAAGTCACTCAAACGGTGACGCCTTCCTTCAAGGAGCCGAAATTCAAGCCGGGGATGAAGGTGCGCAAACCCGATCGTGACGATTGGGGCGAAGGCATCGTGCTTGGCAGCAAAGTCGAATCGGACGGTGAAGAAACCGTTGAGATCCACTTTTCATCGATCGGCTTGAAACGTCTGCTGGCTTCATTGGCCAACCTCGAAGTCATCAGCTAATTATTTCTTCCAATAATTAAATAAGATAACCAATTAGAAAGCGGATAACCACCCAGCCGCTATATTGGCTCATCATCAATTATTCGGACTGTTTTAGTCTAAATCTGGCGAAATACTTGCAAACAGTGTAAGATAGGGCGTTGTTATCTCCTTCAGGTGGTCTTTTTAATGATTTTTTTCCTCGCCTTACTGCCCATATTGATCGTGCTCTTTTTGATGCTCGGATTCCGTGCCGGCAGCCACATTGCCGGTATGGCCGGCTGGGTGGCAGGTTTGGTGGTGGCCTTTTTTGCGTTTGGCTTGAACTGGGATGTATTGTGGGTCTCACAGGTGAAAAGCCTGATGGTGACCTTCAACGTGCTGCTGGTGATCTGGCCCGCGCTTTTTCTTTACCATCTCGTGGACCAGGCTGGCGGCATCCGTGCGATCGCGCTGGCGCTTGAAGGGGTCATGCCTGACCGTGGATGGTTGCTGGTCGTGCAGGCCTGGATGTTGACCGCCGTGATCGAAAACCTCTCAGGCTTCGGCCTGCCGATTGCCATCGCTTCACCCATGCTGATCGCCTTGGGTGTTCCGCCCATCACAGCGGTAGCTGCCTCTGCGGTAGGGCATACCTGGGCAGTCACCATGAGCGGCATGGCCCTGGCCTTCCGCACACTTGTGGATGTGACCGGCTCGAATGCCGCTGAACTCTTCCCGACCACGGCGCTGCTGCTGGGATTGATCGTGATGCTCACCGGTCTTGCTGTGATGTTCATCTTGAAACAGAAGATCCATTGGTGGCGCGTGCTCATCCTGGGCGTCGTGGTGGCAGCTACACAATACCTCACCGGTATGATCGGCATGATCCCGGTGGCGTCATTTGCGGCAGCTTTCGTGGGTATCATCGGCGGCGTGCTGCTGTGCCAACGACCCAAAGGCTGGCGCTCCACCTTTAAACCGGACCCCGCTTTCAAAACAGGTATCCTGGCTTATGGGTTTCTGATGGTCGTGATGACCCTGGCCACAGCGGTCAAGCCCATCAACCAACTGCTCTCCAGCGTCACCTGGACGTTGTTCTTCCCGGCCGTGGTCAGCAAGAACGGATATGCAACTGCCGCCGGCCACGGATATCTCTTCCGCTTTCTGATCCACCCCGGCGTGATCATCCTTCTCACGGCGCTGTTCGCCGTTCTGGTGATTCCGCGCCTTAAGGGTTTATCCATTGGAAAGGTGAAACCGGCATTAAAAAACACGGTCAGAGGCGCCATTCCGGCCAGCCTCGGTACGCTCTTTATGATCGCACTATCCGCGTTGATGGAACATACCGGCATGACCTTGCAGATCGCAAAGGGCCTGTCTGACTTGGTGGGCATGATCTATCCGCTTTTCGCGTCGTTGGTGGGCATGGTCGGGGCCTTCGCCACCGGCAGCAATACTAATTCCAACGTCCTGTTTGGAACGATGCAGAAAGGCGTAGCTCAACTGCTCACCATCTCACCGTTGATCCTGCTGGCAGCCCAGACCGTGGGCGGCTCATTGGGCAGCATGGTAGCCCCGGCCAAACTGGCCGTGGGCGGCACCACCACCGGCCTCAAGGGCAAGGAAGGCGAAATTCTGCGCATCACCCTGCCGATTGGCCTGGGGATGGTGCTGATCGTTGGCCTGGTGGTTCTGATATTGAGTTGGGGATAATAAAATTACATCCCAACCTTTTTGATCAATTCGCTAATTTCAACTGATGAATAGGTTTCTATCTTACCTGTGTCGGCCAACCCTGCAAGATCAGGGTCAATTGGCAGACGCACGGTGACATCCGTTTCAACGGATTTGGCCAGCGCGTCAATGTGACTTGGGCCGTAGATCTCGTGCTGCTTGCCGCAATCAGGGCAGACAAAGTAGCTCATGTTCTCCACCGCGGCCATCACCGGCATTTTTAGCTGCTTGAGCATGGAATCCGCCTTACGCACGACCATGCCGGCCAACTCCTGCGGGGTTGAGACCAGCACGACCCCGTTGACGGGGATGGTCTGCATGACGGTGAGCGCTGCATCTGATGTGCCGGGCGGCAGATCGACCAGCAAGACGTCCAGTTTGCCCCACAACACATCGCGCCAGAACTGTTGAATCGTGCCCGAGATCATCGGTCCACGCCAGATGACGGCCGCGTCTTCATTGGGGATCATCAGATTGATGGAAACAACCTTAATCCCCAGTGAGGTGACAGCGGGCAGAATGCCCTGGTCGCTGCCGCGCAACCCGCCGGGGGGCAGACCAAACAGGCGCGGAATGCTCGGTCCGGTGATGTCGGCATCCAATATGCCCACCTTCTTGCCGGAGCGCGCCAGTTCGCAGGCCAGCATGGCGGTGACGGAGGATTTACCCACGCCACCCTTGCCGCTGAGCACGGCGATCACCTTTTGCACCTGGTTGAATTTATTGAGCTTGGGAAGCTCCGGTTTGCCCTTGGCAAAGATGGCTTTCTTTTCGTCTTCAGTCATGGCGCCGAAGGTAATTTTGACATCTGTGATGCCTGGCAGGGTCATGACGGCCATGCGCGCATCACGTTCCATTTGCGTCTTCATCGGGCAGCCGGGGATGGTCAGCGCCAGGGTGAAGGTTACCGCTCCAGCATCCGAGATGTGCAGGTCGCGCACCATGCCCAGTTCCACAATGCTGCGTCCGAGTTCGGGGTCAAAAACCTTCTTTAAGGCTTCGAGAATTTCATCCTTGTTTATCATAGCGCTCCTGAAAAGGGTTTCAATTTATTTTACTCGAAGGGGCGTTATTTGCTCTATAATGAAATCAGCCAGGAGGAACTATGAGACCCTTTCTGAAAGTCCTCTTCTTGATTTTTATTGCACTGGCCCTGCTGGGCTGCTCCATCTCACTTAACCTCACCGAATCTCCCGCGCTCGCCACGCAAGCCACCCAAACCCCGGCGGGGATTGCCCCGCCCACCACAGCGCCTACGCTTGAACCCACTGCAGCTCAAACCATCACAGTGTATTTTACCGACCAGGCAAAATTCGCCGTGGGCACGGAACCCTATGAAGTGGCGGTGACCCGTCCGTTGCCGGCGGGGGTTGATCCCGTCCGCGCCGTGCTGGATGCCTTCTTTGCCGGCCCCACTGCGGATGAATCCGCACAGGGGTTGGTTCTGGTCTCGAGCGGGTTCACGGGGGTGGGTGAATTAAGCATTGAAAACGGCATCGCCCGCATCCACCTGCTGGGAAAGTGCGCCAACAACGGGGCAGCCTATTCCGTGGCGAGCCTGATCAGCAAGAACCTTGAACAGTTCCCGCAGATCACAGCCTACAAGATCTATGATGAGAATGGCGACAACCTTGACCCCGATTCGCCCATGAGTTCCGTGCCTTACTGCCTGGAACCATAAGCACCAACGGGTCTGATATAATCAGCTTATGTGGATACTCTTTTTACTCATCATGTTGGCTGTCGTTCTGACGCTCTTCATCATCACACGCGTGGCGGTGGAAAGACTGGAGCATAATCATTATCAGCAGCGGGCAGACCTTTACCGCTACGTCAAGATCCAAAAAGACGACATTGTCTTTTTGGGCGACAGCATCACTGACGGCGGCTGCTGGGACGAACTCTTCCCTGGTTTGAACATCAAGAACCGCGGCATTAACGCGGATGACACCGTCGGCGTTCTGGCGCGTTTGGATGACATCCTGTGCTGCGGTCCCTCCGCGCTCTTCATCCTCATCGGCACCAATGACCTGAATTGGTGGAATTACCGGCATGACAAAGAGATCCTGGCCAATTACCGCGAGATCCTGCAGAAATGCAAAGATCAATCGCCTGAGACCAAAGTATTTGTTCAATCGTTATTGCCGCGTACCAAGCGCTATGCCAACCACCTGCGCATGCTCAATATCCATCTCGAAAAACTGGCCGAAGATTTCGACTATACCTTTATCAACCTGTTTCCATATTTCGCGGATGAGAATGGCGCGCTTAAGGCCGAATTCAATAATGACCATCTGCACCTTTTAGCGCCCGGGTATGAACAGTGGGTGCAACTGCTCACCCCTTATCTTAATAATATTCGGAAGAAATAATTCCAAAAAGGTAAGATCTGAATACACCCCCCGCACTGGTTCGGGCGCTCCACCACCATGACTATGGTCACCACAGGATTGTGCCTGAGGGGCAATGCCTTTCTTCGCCGCATCAGATATGCTTGGACTATCTTGATGCACGATTGCGAAAGGTTTACTAATTTCTAATGACTGACATTCGCGGAAAAATTCTCTACGGCGCATCCGTGCCGATGATCAAAGCGTTCAGCGGCACCATGCTGAATATGGATATTGATCGAAAATTACCGCTGCCTGAGGGCGCCAAGATCATTGCGCCGAATCACCCCAGTATGATCGATCCTTTCATCATGGCCTCGATATTGGGACACAGGTCTTATATTATGATCACCGATGTGATGTTCCACGTTCCGGTCATGGGAGCTTATTTACGCAGCCTGGGTCACATCCCCGTCGCGGTTGGGCGCGGACAAACTGCCATTGACTGCGCGTTAAAGCATTTACAGGCAGGCCACACGATCATGATCTTCCCCGAAGGCGCCAACAGCCCGACCAAAGGCGGCTTCGTCAAGGAGCGCACAGGGGTCGCGCGTTTGGCCATTGCCAGCGGCGCACCGGTCATCCCGACCGGCATCTTTCTGCAGCGGGATCGGCTGCAAACTTTGAGATCAGTGGTCAGCGGAAAGACCGAGTACAGCAATTGGTATTTACGCGGGCCCTACGCCATCACCATTGGCACACCGCTACGTTTTGGCGGCGACTTGGAAAACCATGAGTATGTAAAAGATGTGGCGCACCAGATCATGCTCAAGATCATGGGCCTGGCCGCTGAAAGCCAGCAGCGCTGGTATCGCAATAATCCACCCCTCACAGGCCAACTTGAAATTCCGTAATCAAATTATTGGAAGAAATAATTGGTCGGCTGTTAAAATGAGTTTGCAGATGCGCAAACTCATTTTTATGCAACTCCTGCTGCATGAGAGGGTTATTACTAGTGTCTGAGAAGTCATATTCATCACTCCACTTTCCTGCTCCAAAAATATGTCTAATCTCATTACCAAGATGTGTCTTGGAGCCGATACGGCTTTGGCCCCAATCTTGTATCCTTGACTCTGTTGCTTACCAAATATTGGAAGTGAGTTTAACCTGATGAAAAAACTTGTGCAAAAAGCGCTTTATGGTGTTTCAAAACCCGTGGTGAAAACCTATACAGGCACCATGTTAAAAATGGATGTGCATCATAAAAGCGGTTTCCCGGAGGGTGCAAAGATCATCGCCCCCAATCATCCCAGCACCGGCGACCCCTTCTTCGTTGCCTCCATGCTTGGGTTCCAATCCTTTATCATGATCAACGATGTGCTTTTCCAGGTGCCCATCCTCGGTGAGTATCTGCGCCGTTCAGGTCACATTTCGGTCAAACCCGGTCACGGACAGGAAGCCATTGATGAAGCACTGGAACACCTCAGAGCCGGCCATACGATAATGATCTTTCCTGAAGGTTTGATCAGCCCCCTCACAGGCGGTTTTCACAAAGCCCGCACGGGTGTGGCGCGTCTTGCCCTGGCCAGCGGTGCACCGGTCTTCCCGGTGGGCATCCATTTGATGAAAGACAGACTTCACACCTTAAAATCCACGGTCAGCGGCAAAGAAGAGATCAGCCACTGGTACCTGCGCGGACCTTACAATGTCACCGTGGGCAAACCCCTGCGTTTCAGCGGCGATGTTGAAAACCACGACCTGGTCAAAGAGACCGCCGAACAGGTCATGCAAAAGATCAGACGCATGGCATTCGAGAGTGAACAACGCTGGAACCGCAATCAGCGCAGCCTGCCCGGAGCCCTAGAAACGATCTAACCTGTTTCTGTATAAAAGATAAAACGCCTCTCACGAGGCGTTTTTTTGCGCAATCAACAAAACCAACCTGACGTATAATCAACTTGTTGCAGTTTCCATCAAATTCACACATCATGGAGAATAAGGCCAATGGAACAACAATTGCTCAAAGGTCCCGGAAAACTTTTGGATGCACAGGGAAATTTAACCCAGGCGGGCTGGGCGACCCAACAGGTGCTGGATTGCAACCTGGAAAACAGTCATTTCTATAAACTCAAATTCATGCAGGGCATGCGTATCAAAGTATGGGATTACTACGCCATCACCACACCCACCCATTTCTTTTCTTTCACAGTCAGTGACATTGGCTACCTTGGAATGGTGTTTGCTTACGTGATCGAATTCGCCACTGGCAAATATGAAGAGCAGACACTGACGATCCCGTTCGCAGCCGGGGTGAAAATTCCGCGTAACAGCACGGAGGGTGAAAGCGTTTATGTTGGAGGCGGCAGAACGCTGCGCTTCAATGTTGAGGGAGAAAAACGCACCCTCTTCGTACGCTGGCCGGGATTCGGCAAAACCACCCTCAACGCGGAAGTGGAATTCACCGTCCCCGCCAACCAGGAATCGATGGTTATCGTGATCCCCATCAAGGGCAAACGTTTTTACTATAACCGCAAGATCAACTGCATGACCGCCAAGGGTTGGGTAGAATATCAGGGTGTGCGCTATATGTTAAACCCCGAAACCTGCCTGGGTAACCTCGATTGGGGCCGCGTAGTGTGGGAATACGAATCCTTCTGGGTGTGGTCAAGCGCCTCCGGGTTTCTTGAAGACAAGCGCCGCATTGGCTTGAACCTGGGATACGGTTTTGGCGATTCCTCCGCTGCCACCGAGAACTGTTTCATCCTTGATGGCAAGGTGCACAAGTTGGGGAAAATAAGCTACACCTATAGCAATAAAAACTTCAAAGAACCCTGGACGATGACCGATCCTGACGGTCGATTGGACCTGGTCTTTACACCTTTCTTTGAACGGGTGGCCAAAACGGACCTCAAAGTGCTGCGCAGTGAGGTTCACCAGATGTTTGGCAAATACAACGGCACAGTGGTGACGGATGACGGAAAAAAGATCATGATCAAAGACCTGGTCGGCTGGTCTGAAGAACACAACGCAAAGTGGTAAAGGGAAACTGCGAAATACCCTCTTTACACGATAAAAAAACCGAATTCCTGATGGAATTCGGTTTTTTATTGGCAAGAATCAAAAACAGCATGAAGCAATTATGGGATATTGTTATTTGCAGCCCAGTCTTCACCAAGAATGACGGTGATATCATAAGCATTTTCAGGATCAGCCTGGTTGAAAACTCTGGCGTTTGGAACACCAAAGACGGCAGCCAGGTAAGTTAAGGTGTTGGGTACGGGTGTATGGACGACGATCTGGGTACTATCGGTCGAGTCATAATTCCCGATGGTAATGTTGGACAACCCTTGCGAGACTAAATAAGATTGTGTTCTATCCGCCAGACCAGCCGTAGTGGAACCATTGAGAATTCGGATCCGTGCACCTTCTTGAACAGCCAATGGAAGCGGATCACCGGAAGCAGCCACCACCCCGTTGGTTTGTGCTGTCGCCAAAGGCACCACGGCTTGTGAGTCAGTTCCAGATGTGGCTCCTGATCCAGCAAACATCTCATCACGCATCAGGCGTAACTGATCAGGGATTACCTGCAGGATGTAGCTGCCGTCAATATTGAAGGTTGCAGTGGTAACGCTGTCATCCATATTGTAGGTGTGCATGTTCTCTCTCGGGATCTGAGCCACCAGGTATGCCAGTTGAACCGCCTGGTCGAGAGACATATTGGTCTGCACACCTGAAGAGATCTCACCATAAATAGCAGGAGCGCGGGCGATCAACGTGGGCAGGGTATTCAGGTTGAGTACGCGGTCACGAATTGCCATGATAACTTCCATTTGACGGCTGCCGCGGGCAAAATCACCATCTCCATAGGCTTCATCACGCGTACGCGCGTAAGCCAGGGTGTAATTTCCGGGCATAATATAAGTGCCAGGTTCAATGGTGAATTTATTTCCGTTTCCTTTCCAATCCAGGAGCATGGGTTGGGTCAGTGTGATCGATACACCGCCAATTTCGTCGATAAGGGTCTCAAAAGCTTGAAAATCAACCCTTGCATAAAAATTAACTGGAACACCCAGCAGATCACTAACAGTATCCATGGCAAGTTGAGCACCGCCGCCTTCCACTTGATAATCTTCTCCCAATTTATAGGCAGCGTTGATCTTGCTGTAATCAAAACCTGGAATTTTAACCCACAGGTCACGTCGGATGGACATGGCGCCCACGGTACGTGTGGCTGGATCGATGGTCACCAGGATCATGGTGTCTGAAAGAGGTGAACCCTGACCTTCACTTTGCCTGCGAGGAGAAACGTCCAGGGCAAGCAGAAGAATATTGATGCGGCTCTTGCCATCCCAAGAGGCGGCTGCAGGCCCTTTGACGGACTGCATAGGAATTCCCGGGGCTGATGCAGCGGTATTATTTCCACCGTTATTATTGGAAGAAACCCCTGGAAGATTACCAGAAGCTCCTTTTACCAAATTGAAGACAAATCTGCCGCCAACAAAGGCCAGAATAACGCCCAGTACCACAAAAATGATCACCAATACCCGGGTAGTGGTATCCATACTAGGTTTGCGACGTTGCGGTGAACGCCTCGTGGGTCGATTGTATTGTTGATTCATAGAATTATCACACCATTGGTTTTAATAGGAATAAACATCCATAAGCGTGTTGCAAGATTGGTTCCAACCATTCTCAACACAACATATCGATTATTATGTGAATGATGAAGAAGATTATTGAGTTAACGGGGCTGCTGCAACACCAGGTTCTACGAACATTTGATCCCGCACTTCACGCAGTCTATCGGGCATAACGCGTAAGACGTCGATGCCATCTGGTGTCTTTAGCGGTTCAGCAACCGTGTAACCTGGGCTGAAAGTATGCAGGTTCTCACTGGGGATCTGAGCCATCAGGTAAGCCAATTGGATCGCTTGATCAAGAGACATATTGGTTTGTACGCCTGCCGAAATTTCTGCATAAATGGCAGGTGCACGGGAA
>DAIEPS010000035.1 GCA_027348305.1 Anaerolineaceae bacterium
CAGCCAACAATCCAACGATAAACAGGACTGATTCCATTATTTAACCCTCCGGATGCGGAAGTTTTGCAGAACAAAGAGGGATAAGGTGACCAGGAGTAATGTGGATTGAACCACATCTCCCAGGTATACAGGCACACTCATGACTCGAGAAACGGTTTGAGCGCCAGTATCGATAAGTCCAAGGAAGAGGGCAGCAATGCCAACTCCGAACGGATTCAAACCGCCTAATGTGGCGATGATGACACCTGTGTATCCCAGTCCGTCTGAGATGGCATCGACCAGATGGAAGTGAATACCTGCCACTTCACCGGCACCAGCCAGACCTGCAATGCCACCGCTGATCAAGGCAACCAACAACATGGTCTTGTTGACCTTGATACCTGCAAACTTCGCACCTTCTTTACTTAGCCCAACAGCTCGCATCTTTAAACCAAAGGAGGTGCGATTGATCACAAACCAAATGATCAGGATGACCACCACAGCCACGATTATGCCAAAATGCAAACGGGTGCGGGGGATCAGTTTAAAGAAAGTGGTTCCGGCTGAAATTTCAGGGCTTTGCGGCCACATCGAAACCGGGTTGCGCCATGGACCATTTAAGAGGTAGCTGGTCACATTAAGCACGATCGAATTCATCAACAATGTCGTCACAATTTCATCCACGCCAAGTTTAACTTTCAGCAAGGCGGATGGCAAAGCCCAAAGCAGACCCCCCGCGAAACCACCGAGGATCATGGCAGGAATGCCAAGAATGGGTGAAACATCTTTAAGCGTGGTGCCCACAAAAGTGGCCACGATGGCGCCTGCGTAGAGCTGACCTTCGGCGCCGATATTCCAGTAGCCGCCTTTGAAGGCAAATGCCACCGCTGCGCCTGTCAACAACAGCGGAGTGGATTTAACCAACACCTCAATGGCGCTGGATTTACTGGCCAGTGGTGCAATGAGGAAGTTATAGTACGCCGTAAACGGGTTTGCTCCGGCCATCAAGATGACGATGGAAGTAATCAGAAAGGTGACCGGGATGGCAATGATGGGCAAAAGTGTCCGCATCCAAACTGGAGCAGGAGCACGTTCGATCTTTAATTTCTGCATAGTGTCTACCTTTCCAATCTTAAGCAGCGGACCCGGCCATCATCAGGCCGAGCTTTTCTGCTGTGGCTTCCTGGGCAGATAAAATACCCATGATGCGGCCACCATAGATGACAGCGATGCGATCAGAGAGTGCCATGATCTCTTCAAGGTCTTCTGAAAGCAGCAAAACAGCTGCTCCGCCGTCACGTTGTTCCAACAGTGTTGAACGGACGTAATCTGTGGCTCCGACATCCAGGCCACGTGTGGGCTGGCTTGCGATAACAATACGTGGATTTTGGCTTAGGGTGCGTGCCAACATCACTTTTTGCATGTTACCGCCAGAAAGCGTTCGAACGCGGTCGCCTGGATTGGCTTTGATATGGAAAGATTCAATCAATTCTTTTGCATTTTTTTGGATCTTTGCGTAATCAAGAATGCCATTTTTCACAAATCTATCAAGCTGGTCCAGAACCAGGTTTTCAGCGACTGAAAGTTCACCAACCATATTCGCATGGCGATCTTCGGGGATGCGGCCCACTCCAGCAGCACACACACAACTTGTATCTGCGTCTGATAAGTCCACATCGCCTGCGATTATTTTTCCGCTGGTGATCTTCTGTGTACCGCACAGCACGGCAGAGAGTTCGGTCTGGCCGTTACCAGAAACGCCCGCCAACCCTAAAATTTCACCCTGATGAACTTCCAGAGAGACATCTTTTAATGCTGGCAGACCTTTCTTATCAACGGCGCAGATCTTATCGATCTTTAACTCAAGTTTGCCCTGTTCGCGTTGGCCCTGACGTTTGACGCCGAAATTTTCGCGTCCGACCATCATGTTGGCCAATTCTTTCAGGTTGGTATCTGCCACTTTGACGTTGCCTGATAATTTTCCATCTCGCAAAACAGTCACCTGGTTGCAGATCTGCATGACTTCATTCAAGTGATGGCTGATGAAAATTACCGAAAGCCCGGTTTTCTGAAGGCGGGTAAGTGCCTCAAACAATACTTCCACCTCTTGCGGAACCAAAACCGCGGTCGGCTCATCCAGGATGAGAACCCTGGCGTCGTGATAAAGCGCTTTCAAAATCTCAACACGCTGGCGTTCGCCAACGGATAAATGTTTGATCAGGGCTTGGGGTTTTACAGGAATGCCAAAGCGTTCTGAAGCTGCAGCAACTTTTTTCTCAACTTCAGCGAGATTCAAAGTAAGGCTTCCGCTTTCACCCAAAACCATATTTTCAGCTACTGTTAGTGTTGGTACCAAAGTAAAATGCTGAGTGACCATACCGATGCCCTGTTTGATCGCATCTTTGGGAGAATGGATCGCAACAGGGGATTCATTAATGAAGATCTGGCCTTCATCTGCATTGTATAGTCCATATAAAATGCGCATTAGGGTGGTTTTACCGGCCCCATTTTCCCCCAACAACGCATGTATCTCACCTTGTTCCAAAGTAAAATCGACGTGATCGCTTGCCACAAGATCGGCAAATCTTTTTACGATACCCTTCATTTGAACAGCGTGCATTTGTGCACCTCGAAGTCAACAAAGATATTTGCATATTGATGATTAGGGCTAGAAAGCGAAGCTTTCCCTTGCGGAAAAAACTTCGCTTTCCTTAACCATCAATTATCAGGCCTTCACATAGTGGAAATATCTAAGGCTTATGAAAAGGCCTGATTTATTAGTTGGAGCCAGCAGGTTGGGCTTCGTCAACATCCACACGGAACATACCACTCATGATGTCAGCCTGTTTGGCTTTGACAGCTGCGAGGAGCTCGGCAGGGATCTTGCTCTCAGTATTGTGGTAGGGAGCCAATGAAGCGCCACCCTTGCTCATCATGGAGAAGTCCTTGAGGTCTTGGGCAGTGAACGTACCTGCGGTGACCTGTTTGATCAGGTATTCAACTGTTGGGTCCATATTCCAGACAGCGCTGGTGACAACATAATCAGGAGCAAGTTCGTTCTGATCGCTCATGTTTCCAAAAGCAAAGAGTTTCTTTTCAGCAGCAGCATCAATAACACCGAAGCGTTCTGCATAGAGAACATCAGCGCCATTGTCGATCATGGCCAAGGCAGCTTCTTTTGCAGCAGCAGGATCGAACCAGCTGTTGATGAAGGAGACCATGACTTCAGCGTTGGGATTTTGGGCTTTGGCACCGGCGATGAATGCGTTGGCCAAGCGATTGACTTCAGGTACGGGCATGGCGCCGACGATACCGATCTTGTTGCTTTTTGTTAAACCACCAGCCAGCATACCCATCAGGTAAGCAGGTTCGTGGATCCAGTTGTCAAAAACTGCAACGTTGGGTTCGCTGGGGCCTGAGCCGGAACCAAAAGCGAAAGCGATTTCGGGGAAATCTTTGGCAACACGGCGAACGGCTTCTTCGTTACCGAAGGCATCACCCATAATGAGGTTGGGTTTCTGTCCTTCGCAAACTTCGCGTAAGACACGTTCCATATCGCCAGAGTAACCGATGTTCTCCTGGTAAGTATATTCGATCTTGCCGGCATCTGCGGCTTTTTGAAGAGCAGCATGGATAACACCATCCCAGGGTTCTTCGATCGGGGTGGCATAGGCGCCGAAAACTTTGATGAGACCTGAACCAGCAGCAGCGGCTTCAGGGGCGGCAGTGGGGGCGGCTTTAGCGCAGGCAGACAAAACAAAGGTTAAAGCTACCAGAATTGTTACAACGAACATCAATTTCTTAGACATCGTTCTCCTCCAAAGTATTTATAAGGTGGTTTAGAAATATCTACTGCAGACAAAAAACACGCTAAGTCTACTTTCACCTCCTTTCGGATATGGATATATGTCTTGTGATATCTGGTAAGTCTAAATGTGAGTATCTATATGCCAAACTTCGGCATTATTAATATATTAATTATAGAGACTTTTGTCGGATAAAAAAGGAACAAAGGTAATATTAATTTGTAACTGAATTCCATATTATCCAGTAAATGCAACTATTATTTCATTTTTGATGATCAGACAGCAACATATTTTATGACAATGAATCATGAAAAACCATGAATTTTGCGTAAAACTTGATCAATTCGAATATTTAGCTGGCAACGAATCCATTTTTCCACAGTGGTGATAAACTTATCATCCATATGACTGAAATCACTGCTGAGTTTACACTCCCCCAAAGCTATAAGACCGACCGCAGTTCACCCGCACGTTGGATTTTTTCGCATGCCATCCATCAATGGCCGATCGTTTTGATTTCCCTGGCTGGTGCGCTCGGTAATGCCGGGCTTCTCGCCATTATCCAGGTAAAGGTGGGTGAGGCGTTTAACATTGTTTCGGCTAAAGTTTTTGACAACAAGGCGTTGATAGCTGTCACGATCGTGATCCTGGCTTGTTCGGTCGGACGCGGCGTGCTGCAATTTTCACGGAATTTCGGTTTTGAATTCATTGCCCAGCGTATTGAACGCGCTGTCCGCCGGGAACTCTATACCAGCCTGTTGGGAAAGAGCATGACCTTTCACAATCTTCAGCCGGTGGGTGATACCATGGCACGCGCGACCAACGATGTTCGCGAGGTTAACTTTTTATTCAGCCCTGGTTTAAACATGGTGGTAGGCTCTCTCACTTTCTTGATCTTTCCGGTGGTCGCTGCACCCCGTTATGATATGCAGTTGATCATTGTTCCTGCGGTTTTCATTGTGCTCTACTTTTTTGCGTTGCGTATATACATGCGCGGATTGGCTCCCATAACCGAGGAAGTACGCGAATCGTTTGGCGCACTAAATATCCGTTTGTCTGAATCACTGGATGGCGTTGAAACGGTCAAAGGGTCTGCACGGGAGTTGGCTGAGATCGCACTTTTCAAGCAGAACGTCAAACGCTATAAAGATGCCTCTGTGGAGCAGGGGAACAAGGAAGCCCGTTTCTTGCCGCTGTTGCTTTACGGCATTGCATTAGCCGCCGGTCTTTTACATGCCTTGCTGCTTTTCCGCGCTGGCAGGATCGATATCGGCGAAGTGGTGGGATACTTTGGTCTGTTGTTGATGTTGGATTTTCCAACGTTTGCATCATTATGGGCATATTCCAAGATCTCGCTCGGTCTGGCCGGAGCAAAACGGATTCTTGAAGTCATGAACCGCGAAGATAATCTCGACCAGAATGCGCTGGGATACGCTCAACCCATGCGCGGTGAAGTCGAGTTTCGCGGGGTTACCTTCCGTTATGCGGATGGTGAACCGGTGCTCGATAAAATCAGTTTTCAAGTCAAACCCGGGCAAACCGTAGCCATAGTGGGCCAAACCGGATCAGGTAAAACATCATTGGCGCGTTTGATCAACCGCACTTATGATGTCAGCGATGGTCAGGTGCTGGTGGATGGTGTGGATGTTCGTGATTGGAACCTTGAGAACCTTCGCCGCAACATTTCCATCATCGAGCAGGACATATTCCTTTTCTCACGTTCGATCGCTGAAAATATCGCCTTTGGCAAGCCCGGTGCCACCCAGGAAGAAATAGAACGAGCTGCCAGAGCAGCCCAGGCGCATGATTTTATTGAAACCTTTGCTGAGGGTTACCAGACAGTAATCGGTGAACGCGGAGTCACCCTGTCTGGCGGACAGCGCCAGCGGTTAGCCCTGGCAAGAGCCTTTCTCACTGATCCACGCATCTTAATGCTTGACGATTCCACCAGTGCGATCGACTCGGCCACCGAAGACAAGATCCAACGCGCTATTTATGCCGCGGCAAAGGGACGCACGACTTTTATCATTACTCACCGCCTGTCCCAGATCCGCTGGGCTGATTTGATCCTGGTCGTCAAGGGCGGGGCGCTGACCGCCGCCGGCACACATGATGACCTGATGCGCACCAGTGATGCATATCGGAAGATATTTAGTGAATAAAGAAGGGATTGGTGAATAGTAATTAGTAATTTGGAAAACCATATTAATTGTTTTTCCTAATCCCTAATCACGAATCACTAGTAACTAAACTATGGGCTTTTTTGACAGTCTTGGCGCAGAAAAATATGATCGCACTTACGACGATAAAGAATTGATGCGCCGTGTGGTGGGGTATTTCAAGCCGCAATGGAAGCGGCTTGTTGTGGTTTCATTATTAACACTTGCCATTGCGGCTGCCGGTTCGCTGCTGCCGATCATTGTCTCTCGCGGAGTGGATCTGCTCAAGGGTGTACCGTTATTGTGGAGCATGCTTGGGGTGGGCGCTGCCGTGTTGGTGATCGGGCTCTCCATTTGGTTCTTCAACTGGGGTTTGCGCAGGCTAATGGCTCTAACGATCGCTGAAGTGGTCGCCAAACTTGCCATTGATGCCTATTCCGCTTCAGTTGAACATGACCTTTCGTTTTACGATGAATATTCCTCCGGCAAGATCGTGTCTCGCATCACATCTGATACCCGCGATTTCGGTGAATTGATATCGCTGGTGACGGATGTTTCCAGCCAGGTTGTCGAAGCCTTGATCCTTGCCATCGTGCTGCTGGTGATCGAGTGGCACCTGACCCTGTATGTGTTTGCAATCATTCCCATTGTCACCATTTTCGCTATTTTATATCGGACCATCGCCCGCAAGGCCACCCGCCAGGGAATGCGCGCCATGGCCAATGTCAATTCAACCATTAAAGAGACTGTCAGCGGCATCGCGGTAGCCAAGAACTTCAGGCAGGAAGCCAGCATTTATCAGGAATTCAATGAAGCCAACGATACGTCGTACACGGTTAATGTTCGGCGCGGATTGGCGCTCTCAGTGGTTTTTCCAACCCTCAACGCGTTGGCAGGTATTGCCACAGGGGTCATGGTTTACGCGGGCGGGCATAGCGCCATCGCGGGTATCGTTTCGGTCGGCGCCTGGTATCTTTTCATCCTTAGCCTGGATCGCTTCATGTACCCGGTCATGAACATCACCTCATTCTGGACCTCCATTCAGAATGGTCTTTCAGCCTCTGAACGTGTGTTTGCCCTGATCGATACCCCCACCGCAGTTGTGCAAACCGATTCTCAACTGGTGCCTCCTTTAAAGGGAGAGATCGTATTTGAGAACGTTAGTTTTCATTACAAAGAAAGCGAACAGATCCTTGACCACCTTAATCTCACGATCAAGGCGGGTGAAAACCTGGCCATCGTTGGGCATACCGGTGCCGGCAAAACATCAATCGCCAAGCTGATCGCGCGTTTCTATGAATTTCAAGAGGGCAGACTCTTGATAGACGGGCACGACATCCGCAGCTTTGACCTTTATGATTACCGTCGCCATCTGGGGGTGGTTTCACAGGTACCCTTCCTGTTTTCAGGCAGCGTGGCCGAGAACATCCGCTATGCCAAACCTGAAGTGACTGATGCAGAGATCGTGGCTGTTGCCAAAAAGATTGGCGATGGCGAGTGGCTGGATACACTGCCGAATGGGTTGGTGACCGAGGTGGGTGAACGCGGCTCACGCTTATCCATGGGGCAACGGCAATTGGTGTCGTTGATGCGTGTGCTGGTGCAGGAACCGGCCATCTTTATTCTGGATGAGGCCACTGCCAGCATCGATCCCTTCACCGAGTGGCAGATCCAACAGGCGCTGACGCTTATTTTGGAGCAAACCACCAGCATTTTGATCGCTCATCGTCTTTCGACGGTTAAATCGGCTGACCTCATCATTGTGGTCGAAAACGGGTCGATCATCGAAGAAGGTGATCACAATTCCCTGTTGGCTGCTAACGGTAACTACGCCAGCCTGTATAACACCTATTTCAGACACCAAAGCCTGGAATACGTGGAACAAATGCATTCCTTAAAAATCGCCGAATCCGCAAAATAATAATTATTTGACATCAAAAACCGATTCAGGTAATATCAAATACTGACGATAATATTCGTCATGACGGAGTAGTGGGCATATGTCGGCGGAAGAGATTAAACAGGCGGTTAAACTGATCAAGGCCGGGAAAAAGATCGAGGCGAGGATGATCCTCGAACCGATTATTGTGGCTGAACCCCAGAATATCCAGGCATGGGTATGGGAGATCGAAACGCGTGAGAACGACGATGAAAAGATCAAACTCATGGAAGCCTGCCTGCTGCATAATCCGGACTCCAGTCTGATAAAAAAAGCCCTGGCAGCATTAAAAACACAACAAGAATTCCTGGTCACTCCTTCTGAGACCAACACCTCAGAAAAACTCGAAACTATTCGGATCGATCCCTTTACCGAAATGACAGAATATACCAGTGAGCCAGACGGGTCATCTCCGTTAAAGACTTGCATTTACTGCGGCGAACTGGTGGATGAAACGGCTAAAGTGTGTCCATCTTGCGGTAAACAGCTTATTGCGGCGGACCCTGTTGCAGAAGCAGAACCCAATGAGAGACCAAAAAAGAAAAGATGGTTCCGGCGCACCTGGTTCAAGATCCTGACCTTTATTTTTCTCATGCCAGTTTGGTGCATCATCGAATTAAGCGATCCTGATGCCAGGGGTGGGTTAAGAGTGATTGCAGGCATTATTTTGGTTTTTTATGTTAATGTGTTCAGCCTGGCAATCTATTGGTTCTTCTCCACTAATTCATCTGCTGTGAACCTCTCCAACTGGTATCACTATTTAACAGGTCAGGCGAACAACACCGCACCTGGCGATTTTGTGCAGGTACAAGGCACAGTTCAAGACTCAGGAAACAAGGCTTTCAGCATGGTTGAGCTTCAGGCAAAAGTCTATGATGAAAATGGCAACTTGATCGGTAACAGTACCCAATATCTTGATTCCTCCACTCTGGTTCCCGGTTCACCATCCCACTTTAAAATGGATGTGAATTCATTATTATCTCCGTTTCAATCTGGTATGACTACCCAGCAGGTGCTCCTTTATGATGATTTTTCCAATCCAGCAAGCGGTTGGTTGGAGAATTCAGGGAGTGAAGGAGAGACCACATACTATGAAGGCCAATACCGAATTACCGTAACCAGCACAAATTTTGACTTGTGGTCTAATCCTGGCAGGAACTATACCGACACCAGGATTGAGGTGGATACTGTCAGGCAATCAGGGCCGGCGAGTAATCGATTTGGGGTGCAGTGCCGCTACACTGACGCAGATAATTACTATTTTGCGGTAATCTCCAGTGATGGGTATTACGGCATTGGCAAAGTTGTGAAGGGTGAACTGACCTTTATTCCTCAGAATGGCATGCAGGTTACTGATAAGATCTTTGCCGGGACGGCAGTTAATCATATCCGCTTTGATTGCGTTGGCACACGCCTGACCTTGTACATTAACGGCGATTATGTCGATGCCGTGGATGACAAAGATCTAAAATCCGGTGATGTGGGTTTGCTGGCAGGAACCTTTGACGAAAAAGGTACCCAGATATTATTTGATAATTTCATGGTGTTTCAACCCTAGAATTTCGATGGAAAAACAGAGCCTATTGAGCTCTGTTTTTTGAAAATGAACTGGATTTGAAGATCACTTTTATTTGCTACTCATTGGAAGAGAGGAATAATGGGTAAGAAAAAAATGCAATTAAAGCGGTCATTTAGAGTTCCATTGATCTTTGGAATATTCTCAGTTCTATGGATCATGTTTTCAGACAGGATTGCTTTTGCTACTGCTCCCAATCTTGAGAGTGCCGGGTTATATTCGATGGTAAAAGGGCTTGTATACGTCACCCTGGCAACTTCCCTGCTATTTTTTCTATTGCGCAAAGATGAGTCACGCAAGGATCTCTTGTTAAATGAGATTGCTGCGGTTCAACGCAGTTTCAACCTGTTATTTGAAGACAACCCTCAGGCGATGTGGATATATGAAAACAATTCCCTTAATATCATGGCTGTGAACGCTGCAGCCTGCAAAGTTTATGGATATACTCCTGACGAGTTTCGCAAGCTAAAAATTACCGATCTGCGCCGTGAAGAAGATGTGCCGGTCATGCTTAGAATCCTTTCTGACTATAAAGACGAATTGCGGCAATCAGGGCCGTGGGAGCATATAAAAAAAGATGGAGATAGTATTTTTGTTAAAGTGGTCTCTCATCCGCTGAGGTCTGCCGGGCTGGATTCCACCCTGGTTTCAGTGATCGATCTAACCGAACACAAAAAAGCATTGGAAGAATTGGATACCGCAATGCAGGAAAGAGATGATTTCGAATCCTTTGGTTACACAGCATCGCATGATCTAAAGGCGCCTATTCGTGCCATCATCGGCTACTCAGATCTTTTACAAAAGGAATACAAAAAGAAACTGGATGATGAAGGTATTGAGTTTATCGATCAAATCCACAAAGCAGGGTTGACCATGAACGAAATGCTGGATGATATGTTGGTGTTGTCGGGCATAAGCCGCAAACCCTTGGAATATGAACGGATTAACTTAAGCGAAATTGTTCAAGAGACCATGTCGACACTTAGCGTGCAAGAGCCTGAACGAATTTTCGAATTTATTGTGCAACCGAACATGACTGCCATTGCAGATAAGAGCGTGGTGCGATTGATCATACAGAATCTCTTGCAAAATGCCTGGAAATACACCAGGAATGCCGCGAATACTTTGATCGAGGTAGGAAAGAGCGAAAACAGCGAAGGTGAAACAGTCTACTTTGTTAAGGATAATGGGCTGGGATTTGACCAATCTTATGCCGACCATATTTTTGAACCTTTTGCCCGGGCGCATAAAAATGTGTCCTATGAAGGAATGGGGATAGGCCTGTCGAGTGTACGCAGAGCTGTGGAACACCACGGTGGCCGTGTTTGGGTTGAAGCCGAAACTGGAAAAGGTGCCTGTTTCTATTTCACCCTTCAGAATAAAGAAAACCCTTCCACATAAATCAGTCGTAATTGTTCAAAATTGTTTGGCGCAGAACTTGCACCCTATCTTGGGATGGTATTTTTCTTGAGGTAGAGGTGCACGTTATGCATACTTTGAAGTGGTTTAGGATTATATTTTTGCTGCTGGTCAGTAGTTTGATGATCGGCACTTTAATTGGTTGTCAGGTGGTTTCTGAGGAAGGTGTTGTTTCGAAAGAAGGAACAGTGGAACCCAGCCTGCCGCAGCCAAAAACACTCACGGATCCCCGTGAGATCGAATTGGATACTGCCATTCAAAACGCAGCGGCTGGACGTGAAGATGTGCTTGCTTTCATCATTTATCGAGTTGCGATCGACCACGTCGAATTCTCAAAGGATAAATCTCTGGCCCTGGTTTGGTTGAGCATGGTGGATAAAGAAACCGGCCAGGTTCAAAACAGTGAACCCGGTTTGGTCATTGCCCATGCCACTGGTGATGCCGCTCAACCCTGGAGGATCACTTTTCAAGCTGATCCGACCTTTGCGGCTGAGTTGGCTGCTGTGCCTGATAAAATGTTATCTCAGGAAAATAAAAACTTTTATATGCCTGCAGAGCAGCAGCAATCCAAGGATGGCGTTGTCTATTCTGGCTACAAATTACCCTGGACAAAAGGCGCCTCAGTAACTCTCACCGGAAGCATTGGCCACGTTTTTACTTATAAATCATGTCCATCCTCTTGCCTCTATGCTTTTGATTTTGCCAATGGCACCATGTTCGACATCAAAGCTGCAAAACACGGATATGTCAGATATTTTGAAGACGGTTATGCCAATGGCAATACCACCAATGCCAATTACATCGTCCTCATGGATCCCAGTACATCTCCTGTAACTTACCAGGTCTACTATCATCTTGCCCAGGGAACCATCCCGGCAGCCTTACGATCTGTTGGTGCTGAAGTTGTGCAGGGTCAATTTATTGGTAAAGCGGATGATACGGGTTATAGTTCAGGCAACCATTTACATTTCCACGTGCATACCACCCCTAATTCAGTGTGGGGAAATTCGGTGGATATTGTTTTCGATGAAGTGGCTGTCAACGGCGGCCGGCCTCGCACTTGTGCGGAGG
>DAIEPS010000036.1 GCA_027348305.1 Anaerolineaceae bacterium
AGGGCTGATCGTGGCTTTGCGGTTGACTTCCCGGCCGATGATCGAGCCCACAGAATTGCCCAAAAGACACAACACTGCGAAAAGCCAACCCAACCAATGCCCCTGCAGGTGGCTGTTGGCGGGGTTGAAATAGATCACCACACCAGCCAGGTTGAGCAGCACACCTATCCATTGAAGCCAGTTAAGCTTCTCTTTGATTGTGATGCTTGAAACGATTGCCACAAACAATGCGCTGAGGTTCAAGATCAGGCTGACTGTCACGGATGGCAGGTAGGCCAGGCCAAGATACTGTCCACCCTGCCCGATTGTATAGAGCACAACGCCAAGCACCACCATCGTAACCCATTGACGGGCAGACAGGCGCTTGATCTGGGCTCTGATGTCTTTCTTTAGTAAAAGCGGAAAAAATATCAGCGACGCCAACATGTAGCGTAACCCGGCAAAGGTCATGGCCGGGATATCCGCCAGGCCGATTTTGATCAACACCCATGAGGTAGACCAAATGATCGTCACCAGAACTGCGAGCAATATTGCCTTAATGCGGGAAGGTTTTTTCATCATTACAGGGTCAGATCATTCAGAAGGACGCATATCCCGGATGTTGATCTGTTGGGTTTCTTTCTCAAAATATCGGTTGATCTCGATGGTATACACAATGTCAAAGCGTGATTTTGTATCTTTCCATACGCTGAACCACTGTGCCTGGTTGAATGCTACTGCCTGGTTGATGGGCGACCCCTCGATCACACATCGCAAGTGAGTCGATTCCTTGCCCATCGTTTTCACATCCGAGAATTTCACGTTCCTGGCCACGAACAATGCCGAAGGATTGCTCATGCCCGTGGGCTGAAGGGATTCAAGTTCGCGATAGATATTGGGAGTGATCTCTCCAACCGGCACTTCACAATCCACTTTGACCATTTGTTTTAATTCCTGCTGCCCAAGTTGCCGGTCGGCAATGCCTGATAATTTCTTCACCAGAGCGGGCAGATTCTCGATCTTGACGGTGAAGCCCGCCGCCATTGCGTGGCCGCCGTGTCTGACGAGAAGATCCGAACACTCATCCAACGCCTCGGTTATATGGAATTCAGGGATGCTGCGGCAGGATGCCCGGCAGAAGTCTTTTTCAACCACGCCTGCGATGGCAGGGCGGTAATAATATTCGGTCAATTTGGCGGCCACCAATCCCACGATGCCAGGGTAAATATCCTCACCCGGCAGACAACCACTCACGGAAACATCCGGTTCGCTTTCGCTGGGCACCTTGAAAAAAGCGGGGATCAAGTTTAAGTTGGCATCTTCACCGATGCTCTCTTTGGCGCAATCCTGGGCGGCTTTGGTAGCCTTCTGCCGTTCATTGTTTTGATTATCCAATTCCTGGGCCAGAAGACCGGCATTGGATGGCGAGTCGGTGACCAAAAGCTCATACGCTTTAAGCGCTGAATCCATGCGGCCAGCCGCGTTAAGGCGCGGACCAAGAATGAACCCGATATCAGCGGCAGAAATACGGTTGACTTCCTTGCCGGCTGCCCCCGCCAGTGCCTTGATGCCGATGCGGTTCCCCATTCTGATCTGGTTAATGCCTCGTCTCACCAGCGTTCGGTTCTCGCCTGTCAGCGGAACAATATCCGCCACCGTGCCCAGCGCCACCAGATCGAGGAAATCGTCTGCCGTCCAATCACCTGTAGGGCGCCGCGTGAACAAAGCCTGGGCGATCTTGTAAGCGAGCCCGACTCCGGCCAGGTCCTTGTACGGATATGGGTCACCCTCCCGTTTAGGGCACACAATGGCGTAAGCTTGCGGCAGGTCGTCCTTGGGGTGGTGGTGGTCGCTGATGATCAGATCAATCCCTTGCGACCGGGCATGTTCCGCTTCCCGCGGCGAACGGATGCCGCAATCCACGGTCAGGATCACCTTTGCGCCAGAATCAGCCAGCATGCTGATGGATTCGTTATTCAGGCCGTATCCTTCATCAAACCGGTTGGGGATGAAGCGGTAAACCTTGGCATCCAGTTTTTGCAGCACCTGCACCATCAAAGCGGTAGCAGAAACGCCGTCGACGTCATAATCGCCGTAGACGATAATGCCCTCATGCCGGTCGATGGCTTGCAGCAGCCGTTCGACTGTTTTTTCCATATCGAGCAGCAAAAACGGATCGTGGATGGGAAAAGATGCGTTGAGATAATTTGACGCTGCGTCAACATCTACGATGCCGCGGTTAAATAATATTTGTCTGATAAATTTTGGGAAATCCTGAAATTGTTGGTCAATTTCAGGGGGAATTGCGGGATAAACCCACCAGTTTTTCTGCTGCGTTGAAGGCATCAGCTATTCCTGCTTTATTCATCAAGATAAAAACGAGGTACACGATCCATTAATCCGCAGATCACTTCGTAATTAATGGTTCCCCACAGCTTGCCTATTTCTTCAGCGGAAATGCTTTCATTGCCCTGCTTGCCGATCAGCACCATTTCATCTCCCGCTTTGGCCGTGGAGTCATCCGGCAGCCGCCACATGGATTGATCCATGCAGATGGTACCCGCTTGTTGAACGCGGTGCCCGCCGATCAGGGCGATATTCCCCATCAGGCGGCGCAGACCATCCGCGTAACCGATGGAGGTTGCAGCAATTTTTTCAACCTGCTTGGTGTAATACTTGTGCCCGTAGCTGATGCCAAAACCGGGCGGCAGGGTTTTTACAGAGGTCAGGCGGCATTTCCAACTCAACGCCGGCTCGAAATCACTTGGCAGCAACGCCTGGGGTGACGGATGCAGACCAAAAATGGCGATCCCGGGTCTGACCGCATCGTAGCGTGCATCCGGGAAGAATATCGCACCCGCCGAGTTTGCGGCGTGCACCATTTTTGGATGGACGCCGATGGATTTAAGCGCAGCCAGCACGCGGTCAAAGCGTCTGATCTGAAGATTGGTAATGGGTTTCTGCGGTTCATCCGCGCAGGCGAAATGGGTGAAGATGCCCTCAAAATCAAGGTGTTCCAGGTTGGCGATGTGCTGGCCAAACGCGTCTGCCTCTTCGTAATACATGCCCAGCCTGCCCATGCCAGTGTCGATCTTGGCATGCACGGCTACCTTGCCGCCGGCTTCTTTGGCTGCCTGGTCAAAGGCCGTCGCCAGGTCGTAATTGTTGACCATCAGGCTGATGTGATACTGAATGGCATCGGCCACCCGTTCAGGGGTGGTATACCCCATCACCAGCAGCGGAATTTCAATCCCCGCTTCGCGCAAGCGGATGGCTTCTTCAACGCGGGCCACACACAACCAGGCCGCCCCTGCTTTCACAGCAGTTTTCGAGACTTCGATCAAGCCGTGCCCATAAGCATTGGCTTTAACTACGGCCATCACCGGCCGTCCGGTGAGTTTTCCGATCCTTTGAATGTTCCGACGGATCGCTCCCAGATTTACTTCAACCCAGATGGTTTGATTGTCGAGATTCATTTGCTTAGTATAAACGACCTGTACATCCCCTGCAAGGAAAATTCCGTGCCATCCGTTTTTACCCAGAATAGAAAAACAACCAAAAGAAATGGTTGGATTTGAAATTTCTAAGTAAGGATTACGATTCATTTGGGGTTTATAATGTTGAGGTTATGACAAACACTCCTTTTACTTTCGATATTATTGCAACCGATAATAATGCCCGCGCCGGCATTTTTCATACGCCCCACGGCGACTTGTTGACCCCTGTCTTTGCGCCGGTCGGCACACAGGCGACCGTTAAATCGATCACGCCTGCCCAATTGAAAGACACTGGCGCCAGTTTAGTCCTTTCAAACACGTATCACCTCTACCTGCGCCCCGGCGCGGACCTGGTGGCTGAGATGGGCGGCCTGCATGAGTTCATGCAGTGGCCAAAACCCATGCTCACCGATTCGGGCGGGTTTCAGGTATTTTCCCTTTCAGATACCCGTAAAGTGGATGAAGAAGGTGTGACCTTCAAGAGTCACATTGACGGCTCCTCACACCGCTTCACCCCTGAAAGCTCCATCAAGGTTCAAGAGCAGCTTGGTGCCGATATCATCATGGCTTTTGACGAGTGCGCCACGCCCAACGACCGGGCTTACAACGAGCGTGCCGTGGTGCGCACACATAACTGGCTCAAACGCTGTGTGGCGGCTAAATCACGTTCAGACCAGGCGCTCTTTGGCATCGTCCAGGGCGGTGTCTTTGCGGACCTGCGCCGTGAATCCGCCGAGTTCGTCTCTTCGATGGACCTGCCAGGCACAGCCATCGGCGGTCTTTCTGTGGGCGAAACCAAGGCTGAAATGCACGCAATGCTGGAAGTGTTGCATCCCATTCTGCCGGCAAACAAACCGCGCTACCTGATGGGCGTTGGCTCGCCCGAAGACCTGGTGAACGGTGTGCTGCGCGGCGTGGATATTTTCGACTGCGTGCTACCCACCCGGCTGGCGCGCCACCAATCCGCGTTTACCCCTACCGGGAGAATCAACCTGATGAACGCAGGTTTCGCGCGAGATTCTCATCCAATTGATGAAACATGTGGTTGTTATGCCTGCAGTAACTTTACCCGCGCCTACATTCGCCACCTGGTCGTAGCCAAAGAAATGCTGGCCTCCACTTTAATTTCCATCCATAATATTTCATTCCTGATCAACCTGATGAATAACATCCGCGCATCCATCCTGGCAGGCAATTTTGAACCTTTTGCCGCAAATTTCTTACACACCTATAAAACCAACAAAAAACAGGAGCCTTCATGACCCTTATTCAATCCATCATCCTGGGCATCGTCCAGGGTCTGACCGAGTTCTTACCCATTTCCTCTTCTGCCCACCTGGTATTGATCCCCGACCTATTGGGATGGCATATCCCTGAAGCTCAGGTTTTTCCCTTTGGTGTCTTGGTGCAAATGGGCACTCTTATCGCCGTGATCCTATACTTCTGGAATGACCTGTGGAAGATCATCAAGGCATTTTTCAAAGGACTTGTTGATCGCAAACCTTTTGAAGACCCCAACGCCCGCCTTGGTTGGTTTCTCATCCTCGCCACCATCCCGGCTGTCATTTCGGGCATGCTGCTCAAGAGCAAAGTGGAAGCCGCTTTCAATGACGCCAATGCTACCGCCTATTTCCTGATCGGGACGGCTGCGCTGCTGGTGCTAGCTGAGACCATTAGTAAACGCACCCGCAACATGATGAGCATGACCTGGTTTGATGCACTATGGATGGGTCTTTTTCAAGCGCTCTCCATTTTCCCCGGCATTTCTCGCTCCGGTTCAACCATCGCCGGTGGCATGACCCGCAACATGGACCGCCCCTCCGCGGCCCGCTTCTCCTTCCTCATGTCAATCCCGGTCATGATCGGTGCCGGTGTAGTCAGCCTTTCTGATGTGCTTAAAGTACCTGACCTTGCCAGTTTTGCCCCCAAGATCCTGGTGGGGATCGTGGTTGCTCTCCTGGTAGGTTATCTTTCGATCCATTGGCTGTTGGGTTTCCTGACCAAACGTTCATTCTACTGGTTCGCACTCTATTGCGTGCTTTTTGCAGCTTTGGTTTTGATCGTCGGGGCAGTCCGCGGCAACGCACAGGCCGCCGTCGTAACACCCATGGCTGAAACCGCAGTCGTTCAATCCACACTCAACCCTGCATCCGAAACCGGCACGCTGGATCAAAATCCCATGACCGTGGCTTATACGGCCTCGCTGGAATGGCTGACGCCCGCCCTGTCTACCTGCGCCCAGACCATTGGCAATTATTCGATCATCACCCATAACCTGCCCGTGGAGCAAATGGATTCTTCCGCCGATGCGGTCAAGCTGCGCTGGGGAGCCCCTGAGCATTTGACCTCCTATTCCGCGGTGCTCAGCACAGATCGCCTGGCATTGATCGTCAACCCGGCCAACCCGTTGACTTCTCTCACACCTGACCTGGCGCAAAAGATCGCTGCCGCAGCCATCCCCACCTGGGGGGATGCCGCAGCGAGCTGCCCTGATTGTTTTTCTTCTGCTCCAGATTCGAATTTCTCAGCGCTGTCTCCGGCGCTGAATTTTTATCCGGGGCGGGAAGAACCCCAGCAGCTTTTCGTGGATGCCGTGATGGCAGGCAAGCCGGTGGCATCCGCGCCTGCCCTGCTCATACCGGGCGGAAAGCAAATGGTTGAGGCCGTCGGTGGTGACCCGGCTGCTTTTGGCTTCCTCCCCTCCCGCTTCCTCACAACCAGCATCAGGGAAGTCTCGCTATCGGGTGTTGACCCTGTCACGCTGCAAATGCCCATCCTCGCCATAACATCCGCCGAACCCACCGGCAAGACCCGCGACTGGCTGGTCTGCCTGCAAAAAGTTTTAAACCCTTGATCTATTGCAAGAATCGGAAATCAATAAAAAAATCCCTGCTCTATTACAAGAATCGGAATTCTTCAAAAGAATTCCGATTCTTGCCCTAAACACAGAAACCCGGAGATCGCATATCAGAAATTAGTTCTCATTCCTTGAAGTAATACTCATCCTTCATTCCCCAGTTTATTGGATTAAACTGAATATAATTCACTATATTTTCATATTCCTTTTCAGTTGTGATGATATGTTCATAATAGCTACGAAGCCAGACCGGTTCACCTTTAACTTGTCGAATAGTATTGATTCTGGTTGTAACGGCCCCCTTAAATCCTCTGATTATTGCACCAATAGTACTTACAGGAGACCGTAAGGGCGCATCGCGATTCGCCCTTACGACTGATGAATCAACAATTGACTTGTTGCTCATACTTTGGATTTTGTTTTTACTATCCTTTTCATCAAGCATCCAGATTATTCCATGGATATGGTTGGGCATCATAACAAATTCGTCATCCAATAATTCCACATTAGAACGCACTTTGGCAGATCTGAACCACTCCTGCCTGACAATTTGACCAAACTTATTTTCTTTCATTTCATCATCAATCACCATACCAAAAAGTGGTACCCGATGATGCGTCACAAGTGTGATGAAATACCCGCCTTCAGATGCATAATCAAACTCTTTTAGTCGGATTGACCTTCTATGTCCAAACGAGGAAGTGTTTTTTTACCAGGTTTTCAAAATCTTGATCATCCATATTTACCACCCCATTTATGGATTAGCTGTAACATACTTCATTCTTTTTTCTTGGTCGTGTATTCGGTCAATGCCTCGGAAATTAAGTGATTGACACTCACTCTTTCTTTTTTTGCCTTCAAACTCACCTCTCGGTGCAGTTCGGGTGTAATGCGTACGATCAGTTTCCCGGAAAAAGGTTTATCTGGCAGTTCCCCGCGAGAAGCGCAAAAATCCAGATAATCATCCACTGAAGCGTGAAAAGCATTTTCCAATTCCTCAACGGTTATCCCCTGAAAAGTGATCACATCACGGATGTTAATGACCTCCCCATGAAACAAGCGCGCTTCTTCATCAAATGTGACTATCGATTCATATTCCTTGTATTTCATTTGAAATCCTCATCACCTGAAAACCCGGCTTCTGTCAGGAATCGGCGTATACTTTTCAACGCACCTTTATCCACTTCTTTCTCAGGGTGTGGACGGTGAAACACCGCCCGAACACCCTTCAAAGAAACCCTCAATCGTGATCCATTACCTTCTGAAATCTCAGCCCCAAGCGAAATCAATAATGATTCAATATCTGTCCATAATGCATTCGCACGAACTGGATCCGTGAATATCACTTGCAGCGTCTGCATTTGTTTATGGTTCATATGATATCACTATTTGATACTAAAATCAATAAGGTCTATACCTTTACTTGACCTTGAACGTCCATTTGGCCGTGGAACCCTGGGCGGCCCCTTCGCGCCTGATCAGTTCCACCCTGGCGAATTCGAGGAATTTGTTTGTATCAAGGGCGCTGCAGATCAGCGGATATTTGTTACCCAGCCCCATACCCTTTTCAATATCTTGTGCGGTGAAGGTTACCCGTCCGTCTTTTTTCATACGGGCTGGATTAATGTAGCGCAGTTTGACGTACTTCCTGACATTGTCTCCGCCTGATCTCTTTTTCGGTTCAACTTTCGGACCTGACTTCTTGAACCACTTCGTGATGAATTCAAACATGAATGCAGCCCTCGACTTCGTATATGAGATAATTTCTTCACCAAGTATACTTGCGATTTATTATTACCAATAAGCATTTTTAATACCCAAAAGGCTTGACAAGGGGTTTATACTTAAATTATAGAATTAATTTTCTACTATTTCGAATCTTAACAATTTCAAATACTGCTTTTTGAGACGGACATGATCCATCGAATTGTTTTTAATTGTTTTCTATTGTTTTTGATTTCACGTAAAGAAAACAATTAATTTTACGCCACCTAAAATCTAAATTGATGACGAAAAATAATCCACATTGCTGCGATGAAATGGTTCTACGGTTCTCAGTTCTCGGTTCTCGGTTCTCAGTTCTCGGTTCTCAGTTCTCTGTTCTCTGTTCTCTGTTCTCTGTTCTCAGTTCTCAGTTCTCAGTTCACGGTTCCAGATCCTCCATTCTCTATTCTCTGCTTTATATTGACCTTACGAACAAATGTACTATAATGTAACTATTACAAAATATCCGCTATAATTAATCATCATCCACTTGAGGAGAACACGCGATGGCGAAGAAAAATTCAGAAAAGAACGTATTCGAATCCTTTGATAAATCAGAACCCATGAGCGACGCCAAACGCGCCGTCCTGGATAAAGCTTTGGGTGACATCGTCAAACGCTACGGCGAAGGTTCCATTATGCGCCTGGGTGAAGCCCACCAGCTTGACGTGGATGTGATCCCGACCGGGTCTCTCTCGCTTGACCTGGCGCTCGGTGTCGGCGGCATCCCCCGCGGACGCATCACCGAGATCTACGGACCTGAATCATCAGGTAAAACCACCATCTGTCTGCACTGCACCGCTGAAGCCCAAAAAATGGGCGGCACTGTAGCCTTCATTGATATGGAGCATGCACTCGACCCAGCTTATGCCGTCAAACTCGGTGTGGATATTGAATCTCTGCTTGTCTCCCAGCCGGATACCGGTGAGCAGGCACTTGAGATCTGCGAGACCCTTGTCCGCTCCGGTGCCGTGGATCTGGTGATCATCGACTCCGTAGCCGCACTTGTGCCTCGGGCAGAAATTGAAGGCGATATGGGTGATGCCAGCATGGGCATGCAGGCCAGGCTCATGTCGCAGGCGCTGCGCAAACTCTCAGGAGCCATCAACCAGACCAAGACCACCGTCATGTTCACCAACCAGTTACGCCAGAAGATCGGCATCATGTTCGGCAACCCTGAAACCACCCCCGGTGGCCTGGCACTCAAATTCTATGCCTCCGTGCGGCTTGACATCCGCCGCATTCAATCCATCAAGGTCGGCGCCGAGATCGTTGGCAACCGCACCCGCGTACGCGTCGTCAAAAACAAGGTTGCCGCACCTTTCCGCACCGCAGAGTTTGACATCATGTACAATGAAGGCATCTCCAAGGTTGGTGATATCATTGACCTGGCGACAGCACTTGAGATCATTACCAAACGCGGTGCTTTCTTCTCGTATAATGATATGCGCCTCGGACAGGGCCGTGAGAACGCCAAGGAATTCTTGAAACAAAATATTGAAATGTGCAGAGAAATCGAAAAAGCCGTACGTGAACGCGCCATGGGCGGCGAGTTACCCCTCGATTTCGGCGGTACCGGCGGCGGTGATTCTTCAGACGGTGATGATTAATTAGTATGTTATTGGGAAGAAAACGTCTTTCCGTTACTCTTATCTTCTGTCTTGCAGCCCTTCCATTCCTTCTGGTGGGCTGCAAGTCCATCCTGCCTTCCCGTTCTGTGCCAGTGGAAGACCAGGCTGCTCTATTTGTTGCCCCCACCTTCCTCCCCACCTCGATCATCGTCGTTGAACCCACCCCCACGCCGCAAGCCTCTTCAGCGCAGGGCACAGAATGCACCAACCTGCTGCAATTCATCGCGCCAGACCTGACCTACCCTGACGGCACAGAGGTCAAACCCGGCGAAGCCATTGATAAACAATGGAAGGTAAAGAACGCAGGCACCTGTAATTGGGATGCCACATACACCCTGCAGCTCATGGGTGGAGAGGCGATGGGCGCTGCATCACCCCAGGCACTCGTCCCTGCCCGCAACGGCACGGAAACAGTCATCGCCATCCAGTTTACAGCACCGACCGAACCCGGCCGTTACACCAGCCAATGGAAGGCTTACGGCCCAGGCGGACAGCCCTTCGGTGATCTACTCTACATGGATATTACCGTGGTGGCCGCACAATAAACCGATATCATTTGGTTATAAGATGACCACATCCCCTGTAAAACCTAATCGGTTTATCTATCTATCCATCCCCCTGGTTATTCTGCTGGCAGCGGGTGCATTCTTCACCATCCGCACGCAAGGTTTCGGTTATTTCGTCACCCCAACCCCTACAATTACACCCACCAGCACGATCATGTTGGTTGGCGCGGATTCAAACGCAACTCAAACTGCCACACCCTTCCAACCGCTACCCACTGACACACCGACACCGACAGCCACGTTTACACCAACACCGACTGAGACCCCAACGCCCACGGCGACCAATACGCCTCTACCAACAAATACCCCACAGCCTCAGCCAACTGCAAAGCCATTGCCCACCAATGCACCAGTGGACGGTCTGCCATCCTCATTTCAAATAACTGGAGTTGTCGGTCACGCCCAAAGCCACATGCTCTCCTGCGAAGCCCGGGCTGCCGCGGATTGGGCGGCTTTCTATGGGGTTTCGGTCAGCGAGAACACAATTCAATCCGCTTTACCTGTTTCTGATAACCCGGATGTGGGCTTTGTCGGAAATGTGAACGGCACATGGGGACAGATCCCCCCCAATGATTACGGCGTACACGCAGGCCCCATTGCATCAGTCCTAATAAATTATGGAGCGTCTGCCACTGCCAGCAAGGGTGTTTCGCTTTCAGAAATACGCCGCCAGATCGCTTCTGGGAACCCCGTGATCGTCTGGGTAGTCGGCGCTGTTTGGGGCGGATCCCCGGTCAGCTATACTGCATCCGACGGCAGCACCACAACAGTAGCCTACTATGAACATGTGGTAATCGTGACCGGCTACGATGAGACAGGCTTCACCTTCGTAGATGGGAATTCCTCTTATTGGCGTTCAAATGCTTCATTTGCCAGCTCGTTTGGTGCATTGAACAAAATGGCGATCACGCATTAGTCTTTTGCATAAAAAGTATATGGTCATCTTGACAATGTAATCCCTCTCGCACGTAAAAACCGCGTTGCTCGGGGACGCGAAGACCGTGACCTTGTCAAGCTGGCCTTATCAAATTGCCAAATAATAAGACATTATCTGTAATTTCAAGATATTTGCCCTCACCCTTGCACCCCTCTCCCAAGCTTGGGAGAGGGGACGGGGGTGAGGGAATAGATTTATAAAAACAGCGAGGCAATTAACCTCGCTGTTATAACAAACCCCAGTTACGAATTAGGTACCCTCTTCCCAGGAGCCCAGGTATTTCACCTGTTCAGCAGTCAAGGTGTCACAGCTCACACCCATGGCGGTGAGCTTCAAGGCGGCAATGTTTTTGTCGATGGCTTCAGGCACAGAATAAACGTGTTTTTCCATCTTTGAGGCATTCTTCATCAAGTACTCAAGGCTGAGTGCCTGGTTGGCAAAAGACATATCCATCACTGAAGCTGGATGTCCTTCAGCAGAGGCCAGGTTGATCAAACGGCCTTCGCCGAGGATGTAGATGCGGCGGCCGTCTTTGGTAATGTACTCATCCACAAATGGGCGCACCAGGCGTTTGGTCTTCGACATTTTTTCCAGAGAGGGGATGTTGATCTCAACGTTAAAGTGACCTGAGTTGCAGACGATGGCTGCATCTTTCATAACGGCAAAGTGATGCTCATCAAT